>NZ_SMKJ01000260.1:0-10335 GCF_004348615.1 Micromonospora sp. KC207 | reverse complement strand
GACCACACAGACCGCCACCCCGCCCCCGACCGCCACAACGCCACCTCCGAGCGGTCCAGCGCCAAAGCTGCGCGTGTCCGGCAACAAGATCCTCACCGCGGACGGCAAGGCATACCGGCTGCTGGGCGTGAGCCGCTCCAGCGGCGAGTTCGCCTGCGTACAGGGCAAGGGCCTGTGGGACTCCGGGCCGGTCGACCAGGCATCCGTCGACGCGATGAAGACCTGGAACATCCGCGCCGTCCGGATTCCGTTGAACGAGGAATGCTGGCTGGGCATCAACGGCTCACCCCGCGGCGCCACCTACCAACAGGGCGTCAAGGACTACGTGGACCTCTTGGTCGCCAACGGCATCAACGTCATCCTCGACCTGCACTGGAACTGGGGAGCCTACACGAACAGCCCGGACTGGCACTGCAAGGACGAGCACGCCACCTGCCAGAAGCCGATGCCGGACGCGCGGTACGCCCCGCAGTTCTGGACCGGCGTCGCCAACACCTTCAAGGGCAACGATGCCGTCGTCTTCGACCTGTTCAACGAGCCGTACCCGGATATGCCCGCCGAATGGAACAAGACCCTGGGCTGGCAGTGCCTACGCGACGGCGGCACCTGCACCGGCCTCCCCTATGAGGCCGCCGGCATGCAGGACCTCGTCGACGCGGTCCGCGCCACCGGCGCCACCAACCTGCTCATGGTCAGCGGCCTGGAATGGACCAACGACATGCGCGAATGGCTGACGTACAAGCCGAACGACCCGCTGAACAACATCGCCGCATCCTGGCACGCATACAGCTTCAACGCCTGCGCGAACGAGTCCTGCTGGGACAGCCAGATCGCCCCGCTCGCGCAGCAGGTGCCGGTCGTAATCGGCGAGTTCGGTCAGGACGATTGCGGCTTCGACTACATGCAACGGCTGGTCACCTGGGCCGACGCGCACGACATGGGGTACCTGGCCTGGACCTGGAACCCATGGGGCTGCACCGGCGGCGCCGTGCTCATCAAGGACTGGGCCGGCACCCCGGAACCGGGCGTCGGCGCGGGCTACAAGGCCCACCTGCTTACCCAGAGCCCGTACGTCTGATCGATTCACGCGGTGACCCCGGCCTATTCCCAGACCGGGGTCCACCGCCTCCATTCCAACGGTGAGCCTCGCTCTTGGCCGTCGGTGTATCGCTCGGCGTACCCGGCCGACGGCTCGATCGGCATGACGATGTCGAGCAACACCCGGTGGAAGCAGCCACGATGCGAACCCCTGGCCTCCTCGACGCGGCCGAGCGGGCCGCCCGGACAAGGGGCGACCCGCTCGTGTCTCGCGGCACCGGCCAACCGGCGCCCCTCGGATCAGTCGTCGTCGCGGTCGTCGCGGTCGTCGTCGCGGTCGTCGCGGTCGTCGTCGATTGGCTCTTGCTCGGCCTTGACCACAGTGCCGTCGTTGCGGTCCACGTCGACTTCGTGCTCGGTCTGGCCGTTGACGATCTCGACGCTCCACACCGCCCGGCCGCGCTCGTGCTCGGCCTCGACCTCGACGATCCGCCCGCCCCCGGCCCGCGCCAGCGCGATCTCACCGGCCCGCTGCTGGTCGACCGCGCCGGTACGCCCGGGAGCGCCGGTGGCCGACGGCACCCCGGTGGCCGTGGGAGCGCCGGTCGGGGCACCGGTCGCGCCGTCGTCCGGGGTCGTGGTGGCACCCGGAGCGGCGGTTGCGGCGGTCAGGGTGGTGCGGGCGACCCGCTCGTCGGCGGCGGTGACGCCGACGGCCACCCCGGCCGCCGCCAGCATCGCCGCGCCGCCCAGCGACGCCATGATCAGGGAGTTGCGCTTCATCTCGGGCACCTTTCCTCGTTTCCTGCCTCAGAGGATCGGTCCGGGCGGGATAGCGGCGCGCTGCCAGAACGCTAAGGCCCGGTAAAGGCTGCCCGGACGCTAGGGCCGGGCCGGCCGGGACGACGGCGGGCCGAGCCAGAGCCGTACCTCCGCTCCGCCGCCCGGGGCGGTGCGCAGCTCCAGCCGACCTCCGGCGGCCTCCGCCGCCCGACGCGCGATGTCCAGGCCGAGGCCGGTGGACCCGGCCAGGCTCGCGCCCCGGGCCACGGTGGCCGCCGGCATGCCCTGGCCCTCGTCGGCGACGGCGAGCACCACCTGTCCGGCCTGCCGGGCGAGCCGGACGGTGAACGCGGTGCCGTCCGGGGTGTGCGCGAAGACGTTGCCGAGCAGCGCGTCCACCGCCGCGGCCAGCTCGTCGGCGGGTACCCCGACCGGCAGCGGCCCGGCGGCCAGGTCGCGGCGGACCGCCCGCCCGGTGTCCTCGGCCAGCACCGACCAGAACGCCACCCGGTCGGCGACGACGGCCGTGGCGTCGCAGCCGGCCTGCGCGGCGGCCGGTGGCCGGTCGCGGCGTGCCTGGCGGATCAGGCTGGTCACGGCCCGCTCCAGCGCGTCCGCCGCGGCGGTGATCCGCGCCGCGTCCTGCGGGTCGGGCAGCGACTCGGCCTCCAGTCGCAGCGCGGTGAGCGGCGTACGCAGCCGGTGGGACAGGTCGGCAACCTGCTCGCGTTCCTGCGCCAGCAGCACCTGGATGCGCCCGGCCAGATGGTTGAGCGCACCGGCCACCTCGCGCAGCTCGGCCGGGCCTGCGGGGGTGACCCTCGCGTCCAGCTCGGCGTTGGCGAGCCGGTGCGACACCGTCGACAGCTCGGTGATCGGCCGGACCAGGGTACGGGCCAGCCGGTCGGCCACCGCCAGCCCGACCAGCACCAGCAGCACGCCGAGCAGGGCCAGCACGAGCCAGGCCCGGGTCACCCCGGCCGTCAGCTCGGCGCGGGGCACCACGGTACGGATCACCCCCGTGCCGTCCGGCCGGCCCTGCACCGCGATCACCACCTCGCGTCCGGAGGCCGACTCCGCGGTGAGGCTCTGCCCGCGTTCGGCCAGGGCCACCGCCGGGGTACGCGGGGTGGGCGTGCCGAGCACGGTGTCACCGGGCAGGAACACGCTGACCGGACGGCCGGACTCGGCGGCGAGCTGCTCGACGGTCAACCGGATGGTCTCGACGTCGGCGGTGCCCACCACCGGCACGAGGCTCTGCGCGTCGGCGGTGGCCCGCACGGTGGCCCGGTCCTCGGCCACGACGCGCACCAGCAGCGCCAGCGGCACGAGGAACGCCACCAGGATGAGCACGCTGACCGCGGCGGCCAGCAGCGCCAGCCGGGCCCTCATCCCGCGCCGTCCGGCGACTCCAGCCGGACGCCCACGCCCCGCACGGTGTGCAGGTAGCGGGGCTGCTGGGCGTTCTCGCCCAGCTTGCGGCGCAGCCACGACAGGTGCACGTCGACGGTCTTGTCGGCCCCGCCGTACGGGATCTGCCAGACCTCGGTCAGCAGCTCCCGCTTGGTGACCACCTCGCCGGGCCGGGCGGCGAGGTGGCGCAGCAGGTCGAACTCGCGCGGGGTGAGTTCGACCGCGACGCCGTCGAGGGTCACCTGCCGGGCGCGCGGGTCGACGCGCAGCCCGCCCACCACGAGGGTGGGGTCGCTCGCCCCGGCACCGGCGGCACCTCGTCGGAGCACCGCGCGGATCCGCGCGTCGAGCTGGGCGGCCGTGAACGGCTTCACGACGTAGTCGTCGGCGCCCGCGTCGAGGACCCGGACGATCTCGGTCTCGTCGTCGCGGGCGGTGGCCACGATGACCGGCACCGCGCTGACCGCCCGCAGCATCCGCAGCAGCTCCCGCCCGTTCAGGTCGGGCAGGCCCAGGTCGAGCACCACCAGGTCGGGCCGGTTGTCCAGGGCGTCGCGCAGCCCGTCCATGGCGGTCGACGCGGCGGCCACCGCGTGCCCCCGGTCCCGCAGCGCCCGCACCAGCGGCGTGCGGATGGTCAGGTCGTCCTCGATCAGCAGCAGGCGGGGCACCCGACGAGGCTAACCGCCACGCACGGGCGCTGGCCCGGTCCTTAACCGTCCCTTAGCGTCGTCCCAGGCCGCGGCCAACCTTCGATCGGGGATAGTCGGGGGATGCGTCGTCGTTCGCTACTCGCCGTCGCGGGGTGGTTGGTCACCGCCGCGCTCGCCACTCTGGTCGGGGTGGCCGCGATCCGGTTGGTCGGGGAGAGCATCACCGGCACGCCGGGCGGGGTGCGCAGCCAGGAGGAGGTCGAGCGGGCGCTGGCCACGCCGGCGTCCACCGCAGCCGCCCCCTCGGCGGGTGTCCCGTCCCCCGGCGCCCCGGAGCCGACCGGGTCGGCCGGGGCGGGCGCCCGGCGGGTCTTCGCGACCACCGGCGGTACCGCCGTGGCGGAGTGCGGCCCGGGCGGGGTGCGGCTGGTGTCCTGGGCCCCGGCGCAGGACTACCGGGTCGCCGACGCCGATCGCGGCCCGGACGACGACGTCGAGGTCACTTTCGTCGGGCCGGGCGGCGAGTACGAGCTGAAGGTGCAGTGCGTGGGCGGCGAGCCGGTCGCCGGCGCCGACGACTGACCGGCGGCTGTCCCCCGCGGATCGGCCCGCTGGGGGCTCCCTCAGGCTCCCGAGGTGACCCGGTACGCGTCGAACACCCCTTCGACCTTGCGGACGGCGGCCAGCAGGTGCCCGAGGTGTTTCGGGTCGGCCATCTCGAAGCTGAACCGGCTCACCGCCACCCGGTCGCGGGTGGTGGTGACCGTGGCGGAGAGGATGTTGACCCGCTCGTCGGAGAGCACCCGGGTGACGTCCCGAGGCGACGGCGTCCGGCTGCGGCCACGCCGCGACCAGGAACCGGGCGAAGGACTGTCGCCAGGCGGGCGGGGCCACGGCCCGTCCCGACACCGTACGCAGAAACAAATCCCGGAACGCGGGGTCGGCCTGTTCGGTGTCGTGGGCGACGACCTGCGCGGCCAGGTACTCCTGGATGGTCTGGTGGAGGAAGACGAAGTCGTCGCCCCGTTCCAGCAGCACCCCGCTGCGGCGCAGGAGATCGGCGAGCAGGTTCCGCCAGGTGCCCGTCGGCACGGACGACGGCGGCAGGTGGCGGGTCCATTGTGCGAGCTTGCCGACTGCTGTCTGCGGGGCGCCGGCCAGCCGGTCCGCGGCGAGGCGGCCGATGAGGCCGTCGCGCTCGACGATGAGCCGCTCCCCCGCCTCCTCCGCCTGCCGGCCGTAGCGGCGCAGCCGCCGCAGCACCTGCTGGCGGATGCCGCCGTCGGCGTCACTGTACTGACGTTCGCGCAGCAGTTGCACGAAGTCGTGGAAGATCCTGTTGCGCCCGCGCGGCAGGCGACGCTCCGGGTTCGCCACGAACAGTTGGCACAGCATGGTGGCCATCAGCGGGTTGCGGGCCAGCTCCCCGAGCCCGAGCCGGTCGAGTTCCCGGTCGAACTCGCCGGCGGTGTAGCCGGGCCGGTCGACCGCGAGGCGGGTGAACCAGCCCTCGGTGAATCGGCGGCGCTGCTCCTCGTCGAAGGCGAGCAGCTCGAACCGCAGCGGCTCCCAGTCCGCCCCCATGGTAATGGGCAGGTCGGCGGCCGGGCGGGTGGCGATGACGAACCGGTGCGCGCTCGTCGGCGCTGCCCGGTGGGCGGCGAGGAAGGCGAGGACATCCTGCCGCCGGCCGGAATCCATGATCTCGTCGAGTCCGTCGACCAGGACCAGCCAGGCCCCGTCCGGCATGGGCGGCTCGTCGAAGAAGGCCGAGGGCCAGGGTCCGCCGGTGCCGGCCAGCCCGAAGTCGGCCCGTACGCTGCGGGCTACCGCCTCGCCGAGGCTGTGCGCCTCGAGCAGGTCGGTCGCCTGCACCCGGACCGGAACATCGGTCACGTCGGTGCTCTGCTGACGCCGGATCAAATCGCGCGTCACGACCTGGAAGAGACTGGACTTGCCCGCGCCGGCCCCGCCGACGAGAAAGGCGTCCCTGTCGCCGTCGAAGACCACCTCGGCGGGCCGGATCAGCGCGGGGGCCGGCCGGCCCGCTGTCGGCTGCTCGTGCAGGCGGGTCGTCTGCCGGACGTAGACGGCGGTCAGGGGTGGCATCTGTGTGGTCGTGGGCATCCGGTACGGGTGGCGTGCCGACGTCCGCTCCGCCAGCGCGAGGTAGGCCCGTAGCTGGGGGCCGGGGAAACGCCACCGTCCGGCCGCGAGCTGCCGGTCGGTCAGCAGGCTGAGCCAGCGTCGGTGTTCGAGCTGGACGGTGGCGAGCTGCGGGCCGACGTGTGCGCAGCGGGAGACGATCTCGCTGATGGGCAGCATGTGGGCGCTGCCGGTGGTGCTCGACGCGCAAATCATCCCGCACACCGCGCCGGTGCGGCGGTTGACCACCGGGCTGCCGCTGAATCCCGGCGTGACCGGGGTGCCCCGCAGCCTGAGCAGGCGCAGCGGATCGTCCTCGCTGCGCCGCGACTGGCCCTCGTAGACGAAGGTCGCCGGCTGGCCGCTGCGGAACATGCCGTCGGGGTGACCGTACGCCCAGAGCGCGTCGCCCACGCCGACCACGGGGCTGGACAGGACGGGCGTCAGCTCGGCCGACGGCGCCGACTGGTCGACGGCCAGCAGGGCGGAGGTCCAGCCCGGCCCGGGTGCGGAAGACGGCGTCCGGCACGACTCGCAGGGGCAGGCTGACACCGGCGGCGACCACCCGCCCCAGCGCGGTTCCCGCCACCGGCTGCCCGTCGTCGGCGAGCACGTGCGCGCAGGTCGCCACGGTCGCCGGGGCGACGAGGAAGCCCGTGCCGCGACTCGGCGCGCCCCCGGACGGCGACGGCACCTCGATGGCCACCGTGGCGGCGTGGAGCAGCTCCTCCCAGCTAGCTTCGACCGCGAAGGCTAGGTCGTTGGCTTTTCCCACTCAAGGCCCACCTTGACGCCGGACTTGGCCGATGCCTTGCCCAGGATCGCCACGAACTTGCCCGATTCCACGGCGAACTCGCAGCTGAACTCCACCGACAGCCGGGTCACCTCCGCCTCGCGCAGGGAGTCGGCCATCTTTCCCGCGAAGGCCGCCAGCCCGGCGAGCGCCTCGTCCAGGCTCGTCGGCCGCGAGGCGATCTCGACCTCGTCGCTGGACGCCCCCTCCCGCAGAACCCCAGTGGACAGATAGACGACATGCCCGTCGACCCGCAACGGCACCAGCCTCTCCGACCCGTCCACGGCAACGCCGTCCTCGTTCACGCAGCCCACCTCACGTTGCTCACCAGGTGACGAAAGCGCCTCGAACAGTAGTCGGACCGCGCAACGCCTGCGGCCCCCACCGACCCGGGTTGGTGTCAGGGGCACCGGGACTCCCGGCGGACGCCGGGGACCCAGCCGGCACGGCAAGCCCTTTCCCGCCCGAGTCCGGCGGGGCGACGATCGACCGGGTCGACATCGCCAACACCGGCAACAACGCCATCCTGATCGAGAACTGCTATGGGGTGAACATCGCCTCGGGCGGCAGGACAATCAGCGGCGGCGGGAAGGTACGGCTCGCCGAGCGCACCGAGTTTCCCGGTACCCGCGACATCACGCTGCGCAACTTCACCCTGGTCAACAACCGGATCGTGGAGAACCCCTGCGTGGACAACCTGACCATCAGCAACGTCGTCCTGGACAACTCGTCGGTCAGCCGCTGCTGACCGCCGGGCCCCCTTCGGGCCGCCGTCGGCCGGAACGCGCCGGTGGCGGCCCGAACGGGGTCGGCCGCCGCCGGCCGGCGGCGGCTCAGACGGGGTCGGGCCGGCCCAGCCGCCAGTACCCCATGAAGGCCACCGCCCGCCGGTCCAGCCCCTGCTCGGTCACCAGGTGCCGGCGCAGCGTGCGGATGACGCCGGCCTCCCCCGCGAGCCACGCGTACAGCGGCACCGGCGCCGCCGGGGTCGGCACCTCCCAGAGGAGTTCCCGGTCGACGTCCACGTCGGCGACCGCATCGGCGACCGGGTCGGCGACCTGGGCGAGGCCGGACAGCAGGTCGGCCGCCGCCGCCGCGACGGCGGGCACCAGGCGGGTGCCGTGCCGCCCGCCGTCGCGGGGCAGCCAGGTGATCCGCATGCCGGGCGGCGCGGTGACACCGAGCGCGTCGGCGGGCTCGGGCACCTCCAGCAGCGCCCGCCCCCGGGCGTCGCCCGGGAGCCGTGCCAGGATGGCGGTGATCGCGGGGACGGCGGTCTCGTCGCCGGCCAGCAGCAGCCGGCCGGCCGGCGGCGGCCGGAACTCGATGCCGCCGTGCTCGCCACCGAAGCCGGCGTCGGGGCCGAGCAGGGCCGCCCGGTCGCCGGGCCGGGCCCGGCGGGCCCACCGGGTGGCGGGGCCGCCGTCGCCGTGCAGGACGAGGTCGAGGTCCACCTCGGCCAGGTGTGGGCGGGCTGCCCGGACGGTGTACGTGCGGACCGGGTTGCGTCGGTGCTCGGGCAGGGCCCGGTAGCGGGCGTACCAGTCCGGGCCTTCGGGGAGTCTCACGTCGGCCTGCCCGGGCAGCGGCAGCGCCAGCTTGATCCGCTGGTCGTAGCCGTTGTCGGCGAACCGGTCGAGGTCGGCGCCGGTGAAGGTGACGCGGACGAACGACGGGCTGAGCCGCCGCACCGCGCGGACCTCGACGTCGAACAGCCGCCACGGCGCGATGGGGAGGGTCTGGGTCATGGCGCCTCTCAGACGTGGGCGGGGTCCCGTCCCACGGCACCCAGCGTCGATCATCGGACACGGCTAGGTTAGCCTAGCCTTAACGTCCGCTCCGAGGGAGGATTGTCGTCCCCCGAACGGGCGAACGGGGCGATCGGCCGTCGCCGGCTCAGCTGCGCGCGGCGGCCGGTCCAAGAAAGAACAACCGGCCCAGAGAGAGCAGCTGGGGCCGCTTCTCGACCCGGCAGCGGGTCGTGGTCGAGCCGGACGTGCGCAAACTCACCTGTCACGGCATCGAGCGACCACCATCCATGGTGAACCCGCGCGGCTGTTCCCGACGTCGGTCCCGTGCCACCCCGACGCCACGGGCGGTCAGCCCTCGTCGAGCCAGGTGCGCAGCGCCCACCACCAGCGCAGGGTCTGCGGCACCGGCCATCGGCCGCCCGGCTCCGCGAGGGTCGGCGGCATCCCGGTCAGCTCCTGCAACCGGCGCAGCCGGTAGCGCACCGTGTTCGGGTGCAGGTGCAGCGCCTCGGCCGTGCGGTCCAGCCGCTGCCCGTGGTCGAGATAGGTCAGCGCGGTCGAGACGAGCTGCCGATGGAACTCGTCGGCTGGGTCGAGGGCGCCCAGCAGCTCCCCGCTGACCAGCTCGGCCAGGGCCGGCTGGGCGGCCAGCGCGGTTTCCCCGGCAAGGTCGACCACCTGATGCAGGCCGCGCAGCCCGGCCCGGGACGCGGCGCGCAGGGCGGCGACGCACAGCCGGTACAGGGTCGGGGCCTGTGTCAGGGGCCGCGCCGGGGCGGCCACCACGAGCCCGGCCGCGGTGGCGAGGCCGGCGGGCGGCAGCCGGGCGGACAGGCCGGCGAGCCGGTCGTCGACGGTGCCGAACACCGCCCCGCCGCCGCAGAACTGCCGCTCCACCGCCGAGATCCGGGCCGGCTCGGTCAGCCCGGTGACCACGCAGTGGTATCGGCCGTCGGGGCGCAGCCCGAAGCCGGCGAGGTCGTCGGGGCGCCCTTCGCCCGCCTCGTCGAGCAGCAGCCGCCGCAGCAGGCGGTTGCGGGCGTCGCGCCGGGTCCGGGCCAGCTCCAGCTCGGCCGTGTGATGGCCGTCGACCAGGGCGCATTCCAGCGCGCTGGCGTACCGGCCGAGTTCCAGCAGGGCCTCCAGCAGCGCGGCGTCGGGAATCCCGGCGGCCCGGCCACGGTCGAGCGCGATCTCGACCACCCGTTGCCGGCCGGCCTGCACCCCGCGCAGCAGGCCGGCGACGGAGACGCCCTGCGCGGCCCGGTCGGCGCCGAGGCGTCTCGCCTCCGCGAAGTCCCGCTCGTTCGGCTCCGCCAGCCGCTCGAACGACGCCAGCCCGGCGGCCAGCAGGGCCGCCACGTGCCGGCGGTTCTCGGCCATCGGCAGCCGCGCCACCTCGGGCGAGTGCACCCGGGCGGCCTCGACCATCTCGTCGACGACCCGCCGGTCGGTCGCCAGGTCGCGCAGCAGCGCGCCGAGAACCCCGGCGCGCTTCGGCCTCGTCATCGGCCCGCTTCCCTCCGCCATGGCCACTGTGGCCCCGCCACAACGACCCGGCCGGGTTTTGGCCCCCGTGCCCTACCGGGAGTCCGGCTTCGGTTGGTTTCCTTCTGTTACCGCAAAGTAACACCGCACCCCCGCACCGCGGAACGCCATCATCTGTCGCCCCACCGGCAGGAGCAGCCCATGACCGCAGCATCGCCCGCGTCCCCGCCCATCCGCCGACCCCGAGCCCGCAGGTACGGCGCCCTCGCCG
>NZ_SMKJ01000025.1:0-38252 GCF_004348615.1 Micromonospora sp. KC207 | reverse complement strand
GGCACCTACGCACCAAAGCCGGCTGCCCCGCCGCCGCACCGAAACCGAGCCGACCAGGCCCCGGACGACCACCCGGACACCCCAACCGCCACCGAGCCGCCCGCCACGACGTCCACATCGTCACAGCTGCTACCAGCAACAAGCCGAACAGCAACACCAAGAAAACGAAGACCTCGAATAGCCCGAGGCCACGACGCAAGGGTTAAAGATCAAGTTAGTCGTGAAACAGCTACCCCTAAAACCATCGAAACCGCTGGCCAAGCTCGCCCACGACACCGTCGGCAACCCGCACTACTTCGACCTCGACCGCCTCGCTGGCCGACGTCTGGTAGCCGCCATCGCCGAACACACCGGCCAGCCCATACCAACCCGACCCGACCTCGTACGGGCGCTGCTGGCCGAATCCGGCATCGTGGCCGACCGGCTGTCGGCCACCGTGCTGCTGTTCAACGTCCACACCACCGGCGACGGACCCATCGACCGGCGGCTCCGCGACAGCCACACCCCCGTCGCCCTCACCCTGCTCGACCTACTGGACCAGCCGCCGACACTCGACGCGCAAGTCCTCACCGTCGTGGAGAACCCGTCCGTCCTGGAAGTCGCCTACCTCACCGGCTCCACACAGCCACTGGCCTGCACCAGCGGACAGCTACGCGCCGTCGACCACACTTTGTTCCGCCTCGCCGTGCACCACGGCGTTCATTTGCGCTACGCCGGCGACATCGATCACGCTGGCCAGCACATCGCCGCCATCGTCGCCGACACCTACGGTGCCGAACTGATCGCCATGGACGCCGCTACCGCCCTGCAAGCCCAGCAGCACCCACCAGCTGTCATGCTCGCCCCTGCCGTCCTGGCCGCCCCATTGGCGACCTATCAGGAGCACGACGTCGTGCTACACCGCATCCTTCGCTAACGCGTCAGGTCAACCGTACGACGACAGGCACTCACGATGCCCTTCCCCTCGTAGCGTGGAGGCCAGAGCTTGAGGGATAGAGGTTCATGGCTGAGACGAGACGGCAGTTCGATCCGGAGTTCCGGGCGGGCGCGGTGCGCATAGTGCGGGAGACGGGCAAGTCGATCGCGCAGGTTGCTCGTGACCTGGGGATCAACAGCGGGACCCTGGCTAACTGGGTGAAGAGGGACCGCGAGATTCGTGGTGAGGCCTCTGCCGGGCAGTTGGCCGAGGACGAGCGGTCGGAGCTGGCCTGGCTGCGGCGGGAGAACGCTGAGTTGGCGATGGAGCGTGATGTCCTCAAGCGATCCGTGGTCCTGTGGGTCAAGGAGGCGACGGGCCGGTGAGCGTGGCCGCTTTCATCGCTTCCCAGAGGACCGAGCATTCCGTGCCGCACGCGGTGGCCTGCCGGGCGTTGGGGGTGTCCGAGTCGTGGTTGTACAAGTGGCGGGACCGCCGCCGACCCGCCGCGGTGACCGGCGTGTCCGGCTGGCGGCGGCGGTCCGGAGGGTGTTCGACGACTCGGGCGGCGCCTACGGCAGCCCTCGTATCGGGATCGAGTTGCGCGAGCAGGGTTGGCGGGTGTCGGACAACACGATCGCGCAGGTCATGGCCGATGCCGGTCTGACCGCCCGGGTCGGGCGTCGCCGCCGGAGCCTGACCCGCCCAGGTACACGTCCGGCCGCGCCGGACCTGGTCAGAGGCAGGTTCACCGCGTCGGCGCCGGACCGCGTCTGGTGCGGCGACATGACCGAGATCCGCACCGACGAGGGCAAGCTCTACCTGGCCACTGTCATCGATCTGTACTCGCGTCGGATCCTCGGCTACGCGATGGGCGTCCACCACGACGCCGGGCTGGTCGTCGCAGCGCTGAACATGGCCGCCGTCACCCGAGGCGGCAAGGTCAACGGGGTGATCTTCCACAGCGACAGAGGCAGCGAATACGGTTCGGCCGACTTCGCCCGGACCTGCAACCGGTGGAAGGTACGCCAGTCGATGGGCCGGGTCGGATCGTGCTTCGACAACGCCGTCGCCGAGGCCACCTTCTCCACCATCAAGGTCGAGTACGTCCACCGCCATCAGTTCCGTACCCGCACCGAGGCCCGGCTGAAGATCGCCACCTGGATCACCGACTTCTACAACCGGCGTCGCCGGCACTCCGTCTGCGACTGGCGATCCCCCATCGACTACGAACGATCCGAGGCCTGCGCCATGGAGGCCCAGGCCGCATAACGACGCCCTCCACGATCCCAGGGGATTGACACATCGTGATCGCCCCGTAGCCGGCGAGAGCGGGGCCGTTCTTCGTCCGCGGGGTCACTCCCCAGCCGGCTTCACGCGGCAGGTGGATCAGCATCGTGAACCTCGTCGTCCGCTCAACCAGTGTCCCGATCGCGGAGCGCTGCAACCCGATGATCAGATCCCCTTCCCAGTGCCCGGGAACAGCACGGTCGGCAACTTCGGCGGGCCGTTCGCTGATCAGGGTGTCGCTGGTGACATGCGCCCACGCGCGTTGCTTCGCCCGTGCTCGGGGAACGCGAAGCGCGCGACCGGTTCGCAAGCAGGTGACCAGTTCGCGCTTGAGGGCGCCACGACTCTGGACGTAGAGCGCCTGGTAGATCGCCTCGTGGCTGATGCGCATGGACTCATCCTCCGGGAACTCGGCCCTGAGCCTGCGGGAGATCTGCTCCGGGCTCCACCCGGTCGTCCATGCCCGATCGGCCCGGTGGGGCTTGTTGCGGCCCTTCCACTGCGGGCCCTGGGGGGACCGGCCGGCCGTCCGCTGTCCGGATCACGCCCGCCAACCGTTGCTGGATGTACTCTCGCAGCCGCTCATTGGTCAGCAGCTTCGCGATCTTCGGCCGGCGGGCTCGACGCTCCGCATGCCACTGCGCGGTCGAGGCCTTGTAGTCCAACCGGTACGTCCTGGTCGAGGCGTTACGCCGCAACTCCCGCGAGATGGTCGACGGGTCCCGACCGACCTGGCGGGCGATCGCACGAACACCCAAGCCCTGCGCCCGCAACAGAGCGATGTCCTCTCGCTCACTGAACGACAGATAGCGGCCCGACACCGTCGGCGGCAACCCAGGATTCACGCCGCCAGCGTGCCGGAACCACCGGAACGCCACCGGCGACGACACACCCGCCGCCGCGGCCGCGTCCTCGGTCATCACACCGGACCGGATCGCAGCCCAGAACTTGACCCGGTCCTCACGCCACGCCACCGTCGGTCGTCCCGGCGAAGGCATCTGACCCCGATACTCCCGAACCCGCCTCTGCCCCGGCCCATAAGCCATCGCTCCACCTCTCCGACAAGGTGTTGCGACGACCGGTTGAATCCGCCCAGTACACCAGCGCCCAGTACGCCCGCCTCGCCAACCGCCACAAGGTGCTGCTGTCAGTCGGCGGGCGGGGTCAATGCTGGGACAACGCCGTCGCCGAATCGTTCTTCGCCACCATCAAGACCGAACTACTCCACCGGCGGCCGTGGCCGACCCGCGCCACCGCACGCGCGGCGATCTTTGACTGGATCGAGGGGTGGTACAACACCCGCCGCGGACCGCGGTCTACAACTGACGGCAACAGTGGACGGCCGGCGGCGTGCAGGCCCTGGCCTCGAAAGGGCCGTCCGGTAGCCGGTGTCGGCTCGACGACGCCCGGCTGCGGCGGCTGGCCGACGCCCTGGACGAAGGCCCGGCCGCGCATGGCTTCGGCGTCGATCAACGGTGGACGTTGGCCAGGGTGTCGGATCTGATCGCTCGGATGTTCCACACCCGGTACACCCTGCGCGGGACCGCGAACATCCTGTACCGGCTCGGTTTCTCGGTGCAGGTCCCGAAACACCGGGCGGTCGAACGCGAGGAAGCCGCGATCGAGGTGTGGCGGCGGGAGGTATGGCCGGCGGGAAAACGGTAGCGGCGCAGCGTGACGCGTGGATCTGTTTCGAGGACGAAGCCGGTCAGACGCTGCGCCCACCGAAAGCCCGCACCTGGGGCCGGCGCGGACGCACACCGGTGATCCCGGTGTCCGGTAAGGGATCCGGCAGGGTCTCGATCGCTGGGCTGAGCTGCTACCAGCCCGGCCGGCGGTCCCGGTTCATCTACCGCACGATCGTGCACCGTCGCCGTAAAGGCGAACGGCGCAGCTTCAGCGAACGCGACTACATCAGCCTGCTGAATACCGCGCACCAGCAACTCGGCCGCCCCGCTCGTGGTCATCTGGGACAACCTCAATGTGCACATCAGCGCCGAGATGCGACAGATGATCACCGCCCGGGACTGGCTACACGTCATCCGGCTACCCGCCTACCCCCCGACCTCAATCCGGTCGAAGCGGTGTGGTCCCACCTGAAACGCAGCATCGGCAACCTCGCCATCAACGGCGTCGAGCACCTCCAGGCGATCATCAAGAACCGCCTCAAGAGCATTCAATACCGCACCGACCTACTCGACAGCTTCCTCACCACACCGGCCTGACCCTCGAACCCGACACAACCTGACCATTCAAGGTCTGTATTCCCGCAGGCCAGCCCGCAAGGTAGCGTGAAATCAACTCATCGACCCTGTCCGCCAAACCGGGTCAACCCCAATCTGTAGCGAGTCCGCAAGGTTATCCACGCTGTGCTTCGCTGCATCGCCGCAGTTGTGGACGAGTCCGGGGTGTTGCCGGCGATCACATAGTACGCGTGGGCGTCGGAGACGATGAGATTCTGCGGTCTTGTGATCGAGGAAGTTGTGGACCTTGCCCACGGTCACCAACTCGCCAGCGAGGTCCTCGGCCACTACGTTGAATGGCGCAACCACTCGTTCCGGAGCTGACGGTGCTGTGTGTTCCTCACGGTGACGAGCTTCCCGCCCTTGGTGCGCTGCCTTTTCAGCCCGAACAACTCCATCGTCTACCGGGTTGCCCGGGGACGACGAATGCCCTCAAGAGACACGCCCGCCAGAGTGGCTGACGGGCGTGTCTCTTGAGGTGCCTATTGGGACCGGACTGAGTACATCACCCCTCGTCCGCTGGCTTTTCGATTGCCGTCCAGGAGAGCAGGGCCCCGTCGGAGGGGTCCACCAGGATCACGTGAACGATAGAATCGACCTTCAGCGACCCGATCGCCACTCGCCCCGACTTCCGTTCCAGAGCGACCATAAAGCCCTCAAACCCGTGAAGAATCAAACCCTGGGTATTGGCAATCTCACCTCTAACGCGGTACGTGGGGACGACATCAGATACGGGAGCCACCGCGAAGCGAATTTCTTGCCCGACAAGATCGCCAATCTCCACCTGCATCCCGGACCTTGCCGCCACAGCTTGTATGGAAGCCGCCAGCTCTTGATCGATTGTGCGCCCTGTTTCCATTGACACCACCTCTACCGACTAGCCCACGTGATAGTGCCGTTGAACGTTCACGGTACCCTTTATCAACACTTCACTTTCCCCCCACTTATCCCAGCCCATAAATGCCATGTCGATGATTGGCCCCGTACCACGGCGCACCATGAGGACAACGCCTCTGCCAGAAAGCCTAGTCGCATGCCGCTCGGCAGTCGCCCTGTTGGAAGTCCATGATGTGAAGATGCTGTCCGTATTGCCATCATTGTGAAGCATCGGATCATTGTGACCACCTACCGGCGTCACGGTGCCGCCATGTTGCGACGCATACGAGCGATGGTTCTCATCGACTCCCCGGAAAAACCACTCGCCCTCGTTCTCCGGCGGCCCACCATCGCCACAGTTGTGGACCAGTACCGGCGTGTCGCCGGCTATCACATAGTAGGTGTGGACGTCGGCGACTGTAAGGTCGCGCATGATCTCTGCGCCGAGGAAGTTGTGGACCTTTGCCACCGTCGCCGGGGCGCCCGACGGTGCCTTCAACTCTTCGGTTGCCTGGAGGTCGGCCGCATTTACCCACGCGTTGCGGCTTGCGCTCCAAAACGGATGATGCTGTGTCGTCTTTAAGGATGTCTCGCAACTGGGTGATGGCGTTGCCGGTCAACGGTGCCGGTGTCACCCGAGCAGGATGATGTTGTGGAGGTGGGCGATGCCGGAAGCGGTGTCGGTCAATGTGTGGGCGGCGCGCCGGTAGTCGCGCAGGATCTTGAAGGTCTTCATGCGGGCCAGGGCGTGTTCGACCTGCGCCCGGATCTTGCGGTGGTGCTTGTTCAGGTCCTTCTTCCAGTCGGGTGGTTCGCTGCCGTCGGTGGGTTTGCGGTACGGGATGATCACTTCGGGGTTGCCGCGGTAGGCGCCGTCGGCCATGACCGGCCGTCCGGCCAGCTTCTGGTCGATGCCGCTGGCGCGGTAGACGATGGTGTCGTTGCGGTTGCCGGGTTGCGGGTCGCCGAGGGCGACGACGAGGCGGGTGTGGGCGTCGATGGCGACCTGCAGGTTCGCCGAGTAGCGGTAGTTCTTGCTCGGGGCGGCCAGCCGGTGGTCCCGGGTCGGGATCAGAGTGCCGTCGACGATCGCGATCTGTTCGACCCGACGCCGGCGGACCGGGGCCAGCAGGGGGCCGAGGGTGTCGATGACCCGGTGGGCGGCGGAGTGCGACACCCCGAACAGCGGACCGATCTGCCGCATGGTCAGGTTCGTGCGCCAGTACACGGCCACCAGCAGCACCCGGTCTGCGAGGTCGAGCGACCACTGCCGGCCCGGCCGCCCGTCAGCGATCGTGTCCCCGCCGCGTTCGGCGACCAGCCTGACCAGCCTGCGGAACTGGGCGGGCTGCAGCCCGGTGAACGGAAAGATCCACTCCGGGCGAGCTGCCGTGATCACCTGCACCACAACATGATCCACCATGGACCCGCCACCGAGTTACGAGACATCCTTTAGATTCTGTCTTGCGCATCATGAGTCTCGCTCGTCAAGCCTGGTATGGCGCGAGATGATCTCACGAACCACGAGCGGGCTGTGCTGGCACCGTTGTTGCCGGCACAGCCCGTACGAGGTGGCCGGTGGCGGGATCACCGGCAGGTCATCAACGAGATCTGCCGGGTGAAACGCACCGGACCCCTGACGAGCTAGACCCGCCGGCCGGACCCGGGCCGGGCGGTCCGGATCAGGGGCGGAGGCCGCTGAAGGAAGGCCGCCGCCGGGCTGCGCCACGTCGGGCCACTCGCACTCACCGTCGCCGGCGGCCGGCGGGGCGTCGAGCAGGGCGGCGCGGCGCAGGTGCCCCGAGGCACGGGCGCGGATCGCGGCGAGGGCGGCCTCGGCCGCCGGGCTGCGCCGGCCCGGCCGCACGGCGGCCTGGTCCCGCTCGTCCTCGGCGGCGCGGACCTGGTCGCGCCGCTCGCGCTGCGCGGCGGCCTGCGTCGCGGCCAGGACCCGCTGGTGGCGGGTGTGCCGGGCCGCCGGGTGCGGCCGGGCGTCCGGCCCGCCAGCTGGGACGACCGAGCCCGGACACTCCTTGATCATCAACGTTTGTTGACGGATGATCTCCCTATCAACTAAAGTTGATGACATGGTTGAGGTTCCACCACCCGAGGACCCCGAGGCCGCACTGGCCGCGGTCGTGGCGCTGCGACGCCTCGCCAACCAGCTGGAGCGTGCCGCGGTCGACCACGCGCTGCGGCAGGGGTGGACCTGGGCCCACATCGGCCAGACGCTTGGCATCAGCGCCCAGGCTGCCCACAAGAAACTCGCCCAGAAGATCGCACAGGAGAAGGACGACACGTGAGGCTTCCCCGCGCCATCCAGGACATGCGCACCATCAAGACGCTGCTGACCGCCGCGGAGGCCGTGGCGCAGCAGGCCGGAGACAACCTACCCGGCCCCGAGCACCTCCTGCTGGCGGCGTTCGACCTGCCCGACGGCACGGCCCGGCGGGTGTTCGAGCGGGCCGGCGCCGACCCGGCCGGGTTCCGGGCGGCGGTCGACGAGGCGCACCGGCAGGCGATGCACGACATCGGCGTCCACGTCGCCAGCGCCGGCCTGCCGCTGCCGGCGGCCGCCCCGGCCGGTGGGATCTACCGGCTGACCGCTCCCGGGCAGGAGGTCTTCCAGGCCGCGGTGCAGCTCGCGAAGGCCGGTCGGCGGTCACCGCTGCGCGGGGCGCATGTCGTCGCCGCGGTCGCCGACCAGGAACGCGGCACCGTCGCCCGGGTGTTGAAGACACTCGGCGTCGACCGTGGCGCGCTGAGTGCCGCCGCCGGTGAGGTCCTCACCGGGCGCTGAGACTGGCCCCCCCCAACGGAACAGACCGCGACATTCGCGACGGCCCATCCTGCACTGCCCGAAACTTCCAAGTTGGCGCCAGCAGATGAGGACGCAGGCGAGGTGGAGGAAGGCTTGGTGGATGTCGTCGCGGATCTCTGAACGGATGCGTGGGCGGCGGAACCAGTGCAGCCGGTGGTCCCCGGTAGGACCGTCACCTTCGGCCGGAGAGCCGCAGCACTGCACCCTCGTCGAGGTGGCCAGGGCTTCGCTCGCCGACGCTGACGGATTCCGGCAACAGCGCCGCGTATGCCTTTTCCAACTGGTCCTGGCAGGTGGCGTGGTCCTCGGCCACCACGATGGCATGCCCGAGCCGGCCGCCGAACCGGTCGACCGAAGCGTCCGGCGTCGTCCACAGTGACTCGACACCGTCGGGCAGCTGAGCGGGTGGGCTCGCGGGCAGGGTAGCCCCGACGGCGTCACCGTAGCGGAAGATGATTCCGGCGGTACGCCGCCGGGTGTGTCGCAGCCGCGGTTGTCTCCCGAGCGCGGTGTCGACCGCCGCCTCGACCAGGTCGACGCCGGTGGCCAAGGGCACCAGCCGGGAGATCAGGTCGCCACCGAGCCGGGCGTTGAGCCCGACCAGCCGGGGGCCGTCGGCGGTCAACCGCACCTCGGTGTGGGTGACGCCCTCGCACAGCCCGAGCGCGGCGTGGGCGGCATCGATGGCACGGCGTACCAGTGCCAGGTGCTCGGCCTGCTGGGGAACCGAGACCAGCCGGCTGGCCGTGGCGAGCCCGGGCTCGGGGCCAGGGTACCGGTTCCCGGCCGCGACCACATGCAACCGGCCGCTGCGTACCAACACTGACTCGACGCTGATCTGCGGCCCGTCCAGATACTCCTCCACCAGAGCGCCGTCGGCGCCAGCCGCCCCGGCGTAGGCGCGGGCCAGATCCGCCGGACTGCGGGCCAGCCGCACCCCGGTGCCGCCGGTCGCCGAGCGCGGCTTGACCACGACCGGGTACCCCAGCTCGACGGCGGCGCGATGGGCTTGCACCTCGTCGGTGACCAGGACTGCTTGAGCCGACGGCACACCGGCCGCGGCCCACACCTGGTGCATCCGGTGCTTGTCCCGGCATGCGCGGGCCGACGGTACGGGGTGGCCGGGCAGCCGCAGCGCACTGGTGGTGGCCGCGGCGGTTTCGATCCAGGCCTCCGTCCAGGTCAGTACCGCCTCGACGGACTCTCTCCGGGCCAGCTGTAGCACGGAGGTCAGGTCGTCAGCGGCGATCCGGTGTACGGCGCCGGCGTAGCGGCTTTCCCAGGTCACCGGAGACTCCTGGGCGAGCACTACGTCGTGCTCGGCAGCCACCGAGGCAAGCATGTGCTCGCGGTCCGGGTCATGTCCGCTACCGAGGATCAGGATTTTGGGCATGATGGGTCCTTCCATCGCGAGAGCGTCCGGGCGGTGCTGACGACCGACCGGACGGTGGTGTCGGCCGGTGCCGGTATCCGAGGTGGTGCGGAGGCTCCTGCCGTCGCGAATCGGGCCGGAGCCTCCTGGTTCATCGACCCGCGGCGGGTCGGTGGGCCTCCCCGCGTGCGAGAAGGTTCATTCTTGGAGTTGCGAGGCGAGCAGGTCGACGTACGCTCCGCCGGCTGCCACCAGTTCCTCGTGGGTTCCGGTTTCGATCACGCGTGCGCCGGACAACATGACGATCCGGTCGGCGGTCCTGATGGTGGAGAGCCGATGGGCGATGATCAGTGTGGTGCGGCCGTTTCGGGCTTCGTGCATCGCCTGATTGACCGCCTGTTCGCTCGCAGCGTCGAGGTTCGACACCGCCTCGTCCATGACCAGGATGGGTGCGTTCTTGAGCAGCGCCCGGGCGATGGCGATCCGTTGCCGCTGGCCGCCGGACATGAGCGCGCCGAGCTCACCGGCGACGGTGTCGTAACCGTCCGGCAGTGTCGTGATGAACTCGTGGGCTTGGGCGGCCCGGGCCGCGGCCTCGACCTCTTCGTCGGTGGCGTCGGCACGGCCGAGGCGGATGTTGTCGCGCAGGCTGGTGTTGAACAGGAAGGTGTTCTGCGGCACCAGCGTCATGAGGCGGCGAAGGTCTTCCTGTAGGAAGTCGCGAACGTCGTGTCCGCCCACGGAGACCGATCCGGCGGTGACGTCCCAGAACCTCAGCAGCAGGTTGGCGCAGGTCGACTTCCCCGCGCCGGAGTGCCCCACCAATGCGACGGTCTCGCCAGGACGGATCTCGAAACTGACATCCCGCGCCGCGGGGGCGAGGTCGCTGCGGTAGGCGAAGGTGACGGCGTCGAAGCGGACATGCGGCACGATCGGGCCCTCGGGCGACTGGTGGACCAGATCCGAGACAGGTGCGGGCGCGTCGAGCAGCGTGTTGATGCGGTCCGCTGATGAGGCCACCACGGACAACTCGCGCGCGACCTCGGTCACCTTCAGCACCGGCAGCATCGCCATCGCGGCGAGTACGACGGCGACCGGAAAGAGAGCGCGGTCGAGTTCGCCCGCGACGACGAGCCACGCGCCGAGGACCAGCACTACGAGAATTCCCAGGAGGGCGATGGTGTCCGTGGCGGCGTACTCGATGCCGCTACGGCGTCCGTGCGCGGACTTCGCTGCAGCCAGCCGGACGCTCTGTTCGCGGAGCAGCCCGAGCCGCTGCGAGTGTGCGCCGAAGTTCACCAGCTCGCGGAGTCCCTGGAAGGTATCGGTGTTGTCGGCGCTCATCTGGCTGAGAGAGTCGCGTAGCTCGTGTCCGTGTCGTTCGGCCTGGCGCCGCAACCATGCCGGGACTGAGGCGAGCAGCACCAGCACCGGAACCAGGACGCAGGCCAGCGACCAATGAAACCAGCCGAGTGCGACGGTGGTGGCCACCGGAACTGTCGACGCGACAGCCAGTGGGCTGAGCGTGTGGGCGAAGAACACCTCGATCTGTTCGACGTCGGCGACAGCGGCGGAGCCGAGGTCGCCGGAACGCCGTTCGAGCATGTAGCCGGGCGAGAGTCGTTCGAAGGCGGTATACACCTTCGCCCGCGTGTCGGCCAGTGCGCGAAAGGCGGCGATGTGGGCGTAGGTGCTGTCGGCGATGCTCAGGACGACCAGCGGCACGATGAGGACACCGAGCGCGATCAGCCAGTTGGTGAGCTCGTTCAGCGGGGCTCCCGTAGCGGCCTGTGCCACCACGTACGCGCCGATTCCGGATGAGGCGAGCAGGAGTAGTTGGTGCAGCGCACCGGCTAGATAGGCCACCAGGATGAGCCAACGGTGCTGGCCCAGGAGGGGTACCAGACTCCTCAGCCTGACGATCAGCGACCGGCCGTCCTGATTTCCGATGCTGTGTTCGTGCTCGTGGGTGTGAAGGTGGGTGTGGACAGTCGAGGTCATGCGAGCGCACCAGCCTGGGTAGCGACGAGTTCGGCGTAGACGCCCTTACGTGCCACCAGGTCGGGGTGGCTGCCGAGTTCGACCACCCGGCCGGACTCCATCACCACGATCCGGTCGGCGTCGCGCACCGTGGAGAGCCGGTGCGCGATAATGATCGTCGTCCGGCCGCGGGTCAGGTCACCGAGAGCCTGGGTGATCTCCGCCTCGTTGGCAGCATCGATGCTCGATGTCGGCTCGTCGAGCACGAGCACGGGAGCGTCCTTGAGAAGCGCACGCGCGATCGCAATGCGCTGACGCTCGCCGCCGGACAATTTGAGACCGCGATCGCCGACGACCGTGTCGAACCCCTGGGGCAGGCTGGCAATGAAGTCGGCCGCCTGCGCCGCGGTCACCGCACGATGGATCTCCTCGTTGGTGGCGTCCGGTTTGGCCAGCAGTAGGTTGTCGCGAACCGTGCCGTGGAACAGGTAGGTGTCCTGTGCCACCACGCCGATCATTGATCGCAGGTTGAGCAAGGGGAACTCCCGAATGTCGCGGTCATCGATGTGGATGGACCCCGTTTCGGCGTCGAAGTAGCGCATGAGCAGCGCGATGATGGTGCTCTTACCCGCACCCGAGCGGCCCACGACGGCCACCCGTTCGCCCGGCGCTATCACCAGGTTGAACCCGTCCAGCGCCGGCGCCCGCCGGGTCGGGTAGCAGAATCGGAGATCGCGGAACTCCAGCCCGGGAGGGTCGCTTCGCAATGCCGGTGCCGATGTCACGGTGTCTTTCACCACCGGTTCCAGATTCAGCACGTCGGCAACCGCGCGTCCGGCTGGGATGGCGTAGTAGGCCGAATGGTAGGCCGCTTCCAGTTCGTTCATGGGCCGGAAGGTCTCGCGGGTGAGTATCAGAATCGTGAACAATCCCGCGACGCTCACCGAGCCGGTGGCTGCGTGCCAGGCACCCAGACCCACCGCGGCCGTGGTGCCGATCGGCACCATCAGCGCGCTGACGCTCGAGGTACCGCACCAGGCCACCATCAGCCCGATGGAGTCACGGCAGAACGCCTCACCTCGCTCGATCAACTCCCGGCCGCGCCGGCCACTGGCGTTGAACGCCTTGAGCGTCGCCATCCCTTGCACGGCGTCCAGACTCTCGGAGTACATGCTCCGATAGGACACCATCCAACGGCTGCCGCGTTCCCTGATCGACTTTTCCCCGGCCAGCTTGGACAACGGCGCAAGCAGCGCACACGCAAGCACGACCGTACCGACCACCGGGTCGACCGCTATCACGTACATCGAAGCGAGGCAGGACCCCAGCACCGACGCCAGCACCGTCGGCACGAACCGGCCCAGCAGCGGATCAAGCAACTCCACCGAGTCCACGAGCGTCGACTGCAGATCACCGGTGCGCATCCGCTGTGCCTGCCCGGGCCCGATTTCCATCAGCTTCAGCGTCAGTCCTTCACGCACCGCCTCCTTCACCCGCGCCGACACCCGCGGGGCCCACGAATCTCGCACCACGAGCAACACGATCCGAAGCAATTGCAGTACGCCGATCACGGCCAGTGGCGCCAGCAGGCCGCCGATATCAGCCGACGAGAAGACCGTGGACAGTAGGTCCGCGATCATCAGGCCCTGGCCGACATAGGTCGCTGTCACCAGCAACATCAGCCCGGCCAGGCCGGTGACCTCCACCCATGACCGCGGACGCAGGCCCAGGAACAACTTTACCGTCGACCACACGCCGACCCCTCCACACTGATGAACTCGCCGACAGCAGGAGACCGGACCGAGAGGCGTTGCCCGAACGATGCCACTGCGCGCCGGCTCCTGCTGTCGCTGACCATAACGGAAAAGGTTATCGTTTCAGACGAAACGTTGGCGGATGATCGGCCACCCCCACGGTGAACGCCGGCGGTTCAGCGCACCCGTGCGGATGTCTTCCTGGCCCGGCCGGCCGGGGCGCAGCGCAGCATCGAAGCGAGCCGGTCGACGACCTGCGCGTCGAACAAGCCGTTGGCTGCCATCCACTCGTCGTTGAACACGGTGTCGAGATACTTCTCACCGCCGTCGCACACCAGCGCGACGATGGTGGTCTCCGGCCCTACGCTCTGCGCTCGCTCCAGCGCCTTGTAGACCACGCCGCCCGCCGAGCCGCCGACGAGGATGCCAAAATTCCGGGCAAGATACCGACAGGTTTCGAAGGCTTCCGAGTCGCTGACCTTGATCCCCTCGTCGATCAGGCGGTAATCGAGGGTGTCGCAGATCTCCGAGACCACCGGCGTCCCGGTGCCGGACTGGTGGTATGGCGCCTCTACCCCGCCGAAGTTGACGGAGCCCACCGGCTCGACACCGATGATCTTCAGATCCGGGATGCGCTCCCGCAGGACACGGCCGGTGCCGCAGAGCGATCCGCCGGTACCGACTGCCCCGTACAGGTAGTGGATTCCATCGCCCACATCGTCGTACAACTCGCGGGCAAGTGGCCGGTAACCGTTCGGGTTTCCCGGGTTGCTGTCCTGTGAGGTGCAGTACGCGCCATGCTCGGCCGCGAGTCGACGAGCCGTGGCGTAGCGCTTCGCGGTGGCCAGTCCGTCGTCATCTCCACCGACATTGAGCAGCTCGGCACCGTAGGCAAGCATGCCGCGCAGCTTGTCGACGCTGGAGTGATTGTCCACCACAGCGGTGAACTTGTACCCGCGTTCGGCGGCGATGAGCGCCAGGCCGATCCCGGTGTTGCCGGAGGTGGCCTCGACCAGCCACCCGCCAGGGGCGAGCAGTCCCTGTTCCTCGGCCTCGTCCACCATGTTCCTGGCCATCCGAATCTTGGCGGTACCTGTGGGGTTGTACTGCTCCATCTTGAGCAGGACGGTTCCCGCCCCGTCCGGTACCGACAATCTGAGCAGCGGCGTCCGCCCGACCAGATCGGATACTCTGTCGCTGATCATTGCTCACCCTTCGCACAGATTTGCATCAGACAGCGCAGGAAGACGTCGTTGTCCTCGGGAAGCGACAATGAGGCTCGGATGAAGTTCTCGTATCCCGGCTCACGCCAGGCCTTGACGACGATCCCGACGCGGTGCAACTCCTGGGCCACCCAGTCGGAGCGGCGCCCCGTGTCGATGAACACGAAGTTGGCCGACGATGGTGCTACGCGGAAGTCCGCTGCGCGCAACTGGTCCGTGACCCGGGCGATCTCGAGGCCGGTCCGGCGGACGGTCTCCGCCAGGTGCGCATGGTCACCGAGCGCGGCGATGGCCGCGTCTTGGGCCAGCTGGTTGACGTTGTAGGGCGCGCGAACCCGGTCCAGTGCCTGGACCAGGGCGGCGTCGGAAGCGACGCCGTACCCCACCCGGATACCCGCCAGGCCGTACGCCTTGGAGAAGGTGCGCAAGACGATCCACGGCCGGTCCTGCTCGCGCAGCACCGCCAGCCCGTCGGGGTAGCCCCGGTTGGGCCGGGCGAACTCGCAGTACGCCTCGTCGAGCACCAGCAGGGCCGACTCCGGGGTGTCGGCCACGACGCGCTCCAGCTCGCCGACGCTGAGCATCGCGCCGGTCGGATTGCAGGGATTGGCGAGGAAGACCATTTTCGGGCCCGCGGCCAGCGCGTCACGCCAGGCGGACACGTCGAACCCGAACTCCGCGGTGACCGGGACCTTCTCGACCCGGCCGCCCACCATGCGGGGAAAGATCTCGTGCAGGCTGAACCCGGGTGCCTGGGTGGTCACCAGGTCGCCCGGATCGAGTACCGCCTGGCACAGCAACTCCAGGACGTTCTCCGAACCGTTGCCGAGAATGACACGCTCGGCAGGCACCGCCAGGCTCTCCCCGATGGCCTCCGCCAGTCGTTTGCCGGTGGGGTCGGGATAGCGGGAAATTCCGGTGGTCAGGCGCAGGCGCACCGCCTCGGTCACCGCCGGGGAGACGCCGAACGGGCTCTCGTTGTTGGACAGCTTGATGACGTGGGCGACGCCGCTGAGGGCGGCAACCGCATCCGGGTCGGCGCCGGGATCGTAGGCGGGCAGGCCCGCCACCACCCGGCGCACCAAGGATGCCGAGGTTGCCGGCGCGATGGCACCGGCCTCGACCGGGCTCACCAGAAGTCGACCCGCTGTCCGCGCCCGGCTGCCAGGGCGAGGTCGGCGATGTACCGGCCCAGCGCGGCGTCGGTGACCGCCATGCCGCTGTTGTAGGCGAAGACCACATCGCCGGGATCGCGCCGAGCCGGTGTCCGGCCGAGCAGGATGTCGGGCAGTTCGCCGTCGATCGGGGGCAGGCTGCCGTCCGGGCCTCGCAGTTTGCCGCAGGTGACCTGCATCTGCGTGATGTCGGTGGCGATTCGGTAGTCGGCGCCGTGGAAGACGTCGTGCACGCCGTAGCCGAGCAGCACGGAAATCGATCCTGGTTTCACCCAATCCCGCTGGACCACCTTCGTCACGGACAGACCGGACGCGCCGATCAGGATGTCCGCTTCGCCCGCGGCTTTCTGGAGGTCGTCCACGATCTCGACCTCGCGGCCCTCGACACTGTCCTGAACGGCCCGCAGACCGTCGGGATAGGTGCCGCACACCTGCAACCGCTCCAGCTCCGGAAGCGCCGCGACCAGCATCGGCAGGGCCATCTGCCCCTGGACGCCGGTGCCGATGACCAGGGCGCTGCGAGCATCAGGGCAGGCCGCACGGGCGAACAACGCGCTGCTGGCCGACGACCGCAACGGCCCCAGTTTCACCACGTCCATCAGTGCGATGGGCGTCCCGGTGGTGTCGTCGGCGATGAAGATGAACGAGTGGAACCGGTAGTCATCGCGTCGGCGGCTCGGGTCGAACTCGTAGACGGCCTTGAAACACACGGTGCTGGTGCCGCCGTCCCGGGCCACCATCGAGTAGCTGAGCGAGTGATCGTCCGGGTCCTCGATGACCGTCTTCACCGGGTTGTTCGACCCGTTCTCCCGCAGAGCGCGGTAGGCGCCCTCGACGACATCGAGCACCTGCCGATAGTCGAAGTTCAGCCCTTCCTGCTCCGACTGCGGCAACAACCACAGCTGTCCGGGCGCGGCGTAGCTCTGTGACATGCGAGGTTCTCCTTCGTTTCGAGGCGGCTCAGATTCCGTCCAGTCGCCAGCGCGGTGATCCGTCACCGAGCCGGAGGACCGCTTTCAATGGCAGCGCGGTGTCGTGGAACCGGGATTCGAGGAAGTCCGAGTGGTAGCCGGCGGTGTTGAGGTAGACCAGGTGGTCACCGGGGCGTACCGGCCGGGGGAACCTGATCTTCCGCCAGGTCACCATGTCGTTCTCCAGACAGGTCGAGCCGGCGACGCAGGCCGGGAACTCCTCGTCGGCAACGGACTGAGCGGAGAGCAGAACGGGGTCCGGGAGGTAGTCGGTGTTGAACCACTGTTCGCAGAGGCTCAGGCTGTTGCCCGCGACGGTGGCGATCGCGTACCCGTCGGTGTCCCGCCGGTCTTCGACCTGTTGCACGCGGAACACGGTGAAGCCGGCCTGGTCCAACAGCGAGCGGCCCGGCTCGACGACGAAGCGGATGCCGGTGCGTACTGCCTTCGCCGACAGGCTCTCGTTGCCGTCGACGGGATGGTTCATGATCGTGCGCGCGGCCTGGGTGGTGGGCAGTCCTCCGTACGGATAGAAGTGCAGGCCCCTGGAGGTCTTGGTCCCGTGGTAGTGGGCCGGCTCGTTCTGCTGAAGGAACTCGTCCCAAAGCTGCGGATCGACGTAGCGCATGGGTAGACCGCCGCCGATGTTGACCAGATCGGCCGACTGCGCGCCGCGCCGCCTGGCGTCGAGGCAGTGCTCGATCATCTCGTTAGCCGCCATTGCCCGTTCCTCCGGCGAGTAACCGTTCAGGTGGAACGAGAATCCGCGGAGGCTCACGTGCTCGACGAGCTCCGAACACTGATCGACTGCCGCGTCACGTTCGGCTGCGGCCATGCCGAAGCGACTCCCCGGCTGGCTCCCGGTCCGAGCACGCAGTAGCACCCTGACCCGTCGATGCGCGAGCCGCGCGGTGGCGGCCAGCCGGCGCAGTTCGCTGATCGAGTCGACGGCGACCAGGCAGTCGTGCTGGACCGCGAGGGTGTGCAGAGTGTCGTCCTTCTCCGGGCCGGAGATGCCGATCCGATGTCCGGGCACGCCGCCGGCCAGGGCTTTGACCAGTTCGGCGGTACTGGCGGCATCGACCCCGACCCCGACCGCGGCGGCCGACCGGACGAAACAGTCGGCCTTGTTCGCCTTCTTGGCGAACAGGATGTCGACGTCGGTGCCCGTCTCGGCGAACGCCTGCCGAAGGGCTGCGATGTTCTCCTCGAAGACCTCCGGCAGCACGACGTGCAGTGGTGATCCCAGGCCGTCCAGGAGTTCGGCAAGCAGGGCTCGGTGGCCGTCCAGAAGCGTGGAGACCGTGGGATGCCGAAGGGCGGTGAGTGTGAAGGGCTGCACTCCGGTCAGCAGCGTTCTAGTTACTGATTGCGACGTGGTCACCCCGCTATGTCTACTGGACTTGATAACCATGTGCAATAGCTGATCGACCTAGATCGCTCCCCTATCGTGACCTCACGACGTGATCATCGTGGACGGGTCCACCCCGCCGTGACCCTTCGCTGCGCCCGCGCGGGCTGCTAGCCTGCCACTAATGGGAACGAAAACGGGTATCAAAGTCATGACCGCTGCGGCGATGCTGGTCCTCGCGGGGTGTTCGAGCGGCGAGTCCCCCGGCGCGTCCGCTCCGGCGGCGTCAACGGAGCCGGGTGGGACGAGCTACCCGCTCACCATGAAGAACTGCGGCACCGACGTGACCTTCGAGGCGGCACCGCAGCGGGCCGTCACGCTGAATCAGACGGCAGCCGAGATCCTCATCAAACTCGGCGTGGGCGACCGGGTCGTCGGATCGGGTTACGAGATCTACAGGCCACCGGCCGACCTGGCCGAGCAGTATGGGAAGATCCCGCTCCTGTCCCCGCGCGGACAGCCAATCAAGCACGAGAAGCTGCTGGAGGCACAGCCGGAGTTCGTCTACACCAACTTCGGGAGCTTCCTCACCGCGGCGCAGGCCGGCGACCGGAAGCAGCTGCACGACCTGGGCGTGCCGACCTACATCACCGAACTCGACTGCACCCTGCACGCCAGCGTGGCGGGCGCGAACTTCGACATGCTTTATCAGGAGTACCGCGATCTGGCCAAGATCTTCAACGTCCCGGCCGCGGGGGAGAAGCTGGCGACCGAACAGAAAGCCCTGGTGGAGAAGGCGTTGGGTGCCGCCGAGAATCGGGACACCCCGCTGAAGGTGTTGTGGTTCTACTCCACCTACGCCGGCACTCCCTGGGCAGCCGGTCCCGGCGGTCTGCCGCAGCACATCTCCGACCTCGTCGGGGTCGAGAACATCTTCGACGACGCGTCGGCCAAGTGGGCCGAGGTGAGCTGGGACGAGGTCGCCGCCCGCAATCCCGACGTCATCATCCTGGCCGATCTGACCAGGGGCGAGCCCAACGACACCGCGGCAGAGAAGATCGACCTACTCAAGAAGGACCCGCTCACCAGCAAGCTCGGCGCGGTGACAGGCGACCGGTTCATCACCATCCCCGGCGCCCAGATGGACCCCTCCCACGGCAGTGTGTACATCGTTCCCGCCCTGGTCGACGGCCTGAACAAGTTCCGGTGAGCAGCCGACAGACATGCGAACGAACCTAAGCACGACCGCCGGGCGCGCCGCGAGCTCGAGCATGGGCCATGAGACGGCTCCGCCGCGTCTGCGGCGCGCCCCGGCGGCTGTCGTCTTCCTCCTGGCCGCAGCCGGGCTACTGGTGTCGATCGTCGCAGCGTCCCTGTTCGGGAGCGCGAACATCGACCACCTCGATGTCGTCTCCACGATCCTGCGGCATGTCGGCCTGGGCGAGCTCTCCCCGACCCCGCCGCTGCCAAGACTGCTGGACGCCCTGATCTGGGAGTCACGCTTCCCGCGCGTGCTGCTGTCCGCCGCCGTCGGCGCGGCACTGGCAGTATCGGGTGCGGTGCTGCAAGCCATCACCAGGAATCCCCTGGCCGACCCCTACCTGCTGGGGGTCTCCTCCGGGGCCTCGACCGGCGCGGTAGCCGTTCTCCTGCTGGGTATCGGCGGAGGCATCTCCCTCTCCACCGGAGCCTTCGTCGGTGGTCTGGTCGCTTTCGGCCTGCTGCTGCTACTGCTCGGCGGGGGGCGCGTCGCCAGCCCCACCCGGGTGGTGCTCACCGGCGTGCTCGTGTCCCAGTTCTTCGCCGCGGTCACCTCGCTCATCCTCATGATCAACGGAGATGCGAACTCCACCCGCGGCTTCACCTACTGGCTGCTCGGCACATTCTCGGGCGCCAGATGGGAGGGGGTGACCTCCACCGTCGTCATCATTCTCATCGGTGTGCTCGCCATCCAGTTCTTCGCACCGGCCCTGGACGCCTTCACGTTCGGCTGGGACTCCGCCGCCGCCCTGGGAGTCAATGTCACAGTGGTCCGCATCTGGCTGATGGTACTGACCTCTCTCATCACAGCGGCCGCCGTGGCAGCCTCCGGCGCGATCGGATTTGTCGGGCTGCTGGTCCCGCACGCCATTCGCATCCTGGTCAGCCCGATGCACCGCTCGCTGCTTCCCCTGTCCGCGGTCGTCGGCGCCATCCTGCTCATCTGGGTGGACACGTTCGCCCGGACCGCGTTCACGCCCCACGAACTACCCGCCGGCGTCATCACCGCGCTTCTCGGTGCGCCGGCCTTCGCGCTGGTCCTCAAGCGTCTGGAGTCCTGATGGGCCGCATCAACGCCACCGATCTCTCCTGGTCGGTCAAGGGCCACCGGCTGCTGGACAACATCGAGATGGCGGCCCACGACGGGAAGATCGTCGGCCTGCTCGGCCCCAACGGCTCGGGCAAGTCGACCCTGCTGCGCCTGCTCGCCGGATTGCGCCGCTCCGACACAGGCATCGTCCGATACGACGACACCAGCCTGCGCGATCTGAGCCGCCGTGTACTCGCCCGGCGGCTCGCCGTCGTCGAGCAGGACGTGACCGCCCACAACCATGTCAGCGTCCGGCAGGTCGTCGAGCTCGGCCGCACACCGTTCCGTGGTCGCTTCGACGCGCTGACCGAGCACGATCAGCGGATCATCGATGCGGCACTGGAACGGGTCGGTATCACCGACAGGCAGCGCCAGAGCTGGCACACCCTGTCGGGAGGGGAGAAACAACGAACTCAACTCGCCCGTGCCCTCGCTCAGGAGCCTCAGGAGATCCTGCTCGACGAACCCACCAATCATCTCGACATCCGCTATCAGCTCGAACTGCTCGAACTGCTGGGATCACTGAAGGTCACCTGCGTCGTCGCCCTACACGACCTCAACCTCGCTGCACGCTATTGCCACCACGTCGTCGTCCTGGACCACGGGCAGGTGGTCGCCGCCGGCACACCCGAGGCGGTGCTCACCACCGAACTGATCAAGTCGGTCTACGGCGTGGAGGTACTCGTCGACCGTGAGCCCACCGCGGGCACTCTCCGCATCACCTACCTGGCTGCTACCGCCCCGCGAACGGCTGACGCGACAGCCATCGCGGGTCGACGTCATCCGTGACTGGAGAACGATACACATGCTTGACAACGCCGTGGCGGTCCCGCCCGCGCCGACCCCCCTGCTGCGAAACCCGTCCTTCGTCCGGCTCTGGACCGGCACGATGGCCTCCGGCGTGGCGACGTGGGCACTTCCGTTCATCCTCGGTCTGGCAGTCCTCGACCGGTCGCTGACCGGGGTCGGGCTCGGAGTCCTCCTGGCCACGCGCACGGTGGGTTTTCTCGCCGCAGTGCCGGTCGGCGGTGTGCTGGCCGACCGGTACTCCCGAAGGCAGACGGTGCTCTGGTCCGGGCTGATGGCCGCCCTCGCCGCACCCGTCATGGCGATGAGTCTGGATCGGTCACTGTTGGTGGCCGCAGCCGCAGCGTTCGTGATGGGCGCTGGGCAGGGCGCGTGCCGCCCGGCTTTCCAGGCACTGACCGCCGAGGTGGTCGCCGAGCCACAGAGGCAGAAGGCCAACGCCGCGATCACCCTCGCGGTCCGGGTCACCACCCTGGTGGCGCCGACGCTCACCGCGCTGCTCGCCGTGGTTGTCTCCACCCCGGTGCTGCTGTGGGGCGTCGGCGCCCTGTGGTTGGCGGCCGCGCTGACCCCACCCGCCGGAAACGGCTCGCCCGAACCCCCCACCACCAGGCCGAACATCCTGGCCGACTTCGCCGATGGAGTCCGTGAGGCCCGTAGGCATCCCTGGTTCGTCGCTGGCCTTGCCGCGTTGACCGCGGTGATCGCCACCGGGTACTCGGCCACCTTTGTGGTCCTGCCTCTGGTCAGCCGAGACCGCTATGGCAGCGAGGCCGTGCTGGCGGCCGCGATGACCACCTACACGATCGGTGCCCTCGTCGGCGCCATGATGATTGCCAGATGGCGACCCCGGGCCCAGGGCTGGTCCGCGCTGGCCGGGCTTGCGCTCTACGGGCTCGTGCCGCTGAGCCTGCTGCTGCCGGTGCATTCCGCAGTGATCTTCGCCGCGTATGTGCTCGCCGGCATTGGCATCGAACTGTTCAACGTTCCCTGGTTCACCGCCACCCAGCGCGAGGTCGAGCCCACCAAACTCGCCCGGGTGTCCTCACTTGACTTCCTGCTCTCCTACGGACTCGCGCCGGTCGGTCTTGCGCTCATCGCACCCGCCATCGATCAGTTCGGCGCAACCACGGTTCTGGCGGTCTGCGCGGTGGTGTGCTTTGCCGCCCCAGCGGCTGCGGCGTTGGCCCCCTCGTCCCGAGGTTTCACAGTGCGTCAAGAGGAGCCGAACGCATGATTACCGCAGACAAGGCATATACTGGCAGTAGTGATCAATTCCGGCGCCACAAGGCGGGTGCGCGGCCCCCACATGCTTAGAAGACCCCCCACGCCCGCACTGCGGAGTTCCTTCGCGCCGTCATCCGGCCCGCGGAGGACTAGGCAACGCCCCCCAGCGGCTGTGTGGTTAGCGGCTGCTCACGCACGCCGGCCGCGCCCACGTCACCACCCACCTCGCCGACTACCGGCGCATCTACACCGAGATCCCCGCCGACGACCTCATCGCCCCCGCACCGACGGCCGAGCTATGCCAGACACAATCCCCATTCTGACCGGCGTCCTGCTCCCCGCCACCACCGCAACCACGCGGCCCGGCACCGGCAATTGGCGAGCTGATCGAGCAGTGGCTGATCGAGTACGGCTCACGGAACACCCGCGACGCCTACCGCCGGGACCTGGCCGTCTGGCTCGGCTTCTGCCAGGCGTCCAACCTAGACCCGGTCCACGACCCGACCCGAACCCATGCCGCCGCCTGGCTGCGAGTGCTCGAAGCCAAGCACGAACACGGCGGCACCCACGCTCGCCGGCTGGCCGCCGTTTCCGCCTGGTACCGCTGGCTGATCAATACCAAGCGCCGGCCCGCCGAGGCCGGCAACCCCGGCCGACCTCGATGCACGCGTCAAGCCCAAGATGATGCCGCTCGCGTCCGCCGCCGCGCTCACCCGCGAGGAGGCCCAGGCACTGCTCGCCGCCGCCGACCGCGACACCGCAGGCGCCCGTCACCGCACCCCGGCCGTCGTCGCACTGCTCCTCTACTGCGGACTCCGTGTATCCGAGTTGTGCGAGGCCGACGTCGGCCAACTCGCACACGAGCGCGGCCACCGCGTGCTCCGGTTCGTCGGTAAGGGCGACCAGCCAAGACTTGTTCCCCTGCCGTACGCCGTCACCCGCCGCCTCGCGCGGACTGCGGCGGGCACCGCGGTACGCAGCACCAACGGGTCAGCCCAGCGGCCGCTTGAGGTGGTAGCGGTGCACCTCGGTGCTGCCCTGCACGTTGTTCACGTCCTCGGCGGCCGAGACCAGCTCCCAGCCCTCCCGGCCGACCCGGTTGAGGTGCGCGATCGCCGTGTCGCCGTACGCGGTCACGTCGGTGCGCGACCCGTCCGGGGCGTACCAGACGAACGACACGTGGAAGTTGCTGCCCTGCCCCTGATAGCGGCGGACCAGCAACGCGTACTCCCACGCAACCATCCGTCCATTATCTACGGACGGCTGTCCCGCCGGAAACACGGGTGGTGACGTAACGACGACACCGCGGTGTCACGCCGGGGCGGGCAGGGCGGCCAGCTCGGCCCGGGTGGGCGGGTCCGCGCCCCGCCGTCCGCAGGTCCACGCTGCCACGCGCGCGGCGTCGCCGAGCACGGCGGCGAGCGTCTCGGGTCCGGCGGCCCGCAGCGCGGGACGCCGGGCGGCGCCGAGCAGGTCCCGCGCCCGCAGCGCGGACAGCAGTCCGGCGGTGAACGCGTCACCCGCGCCGACCGTGTCCACCACGGTCACCCGTGGGGCGGCCACCCGGATTTCCTCCCGCGCGGTGACGGCCAGCGCCCCCTCCGCTCCGAGGGTGACCACGACGAGGCTGGCCCCGAGCGCCAACCACTCCCGCGCCACCCGCTCCGACGACCGTCCCGGGTGCAGCCAGTCCAGGTCCTCCCGGCTGACCTTGACCAGGTCCGAGATCGCAACCAGTTCCTCGACGCGCCGCCGGGCCCGCGCCGCGTCGCCGGTCAGCGACGGACGGCAGTTCGGGTCGAAGCTGATCATCGTGGTCGCCCGCCGCTCCCGGGCCAGTGCCAGCACGTCGCCGGCGCCCGGTTCGAGGACGGTGGCGAGCGACCCGGTGTGCAGGCACGCACTTCCGCTGGCCACCGCGCCGATGTCGGGGAAGGACCGCCAGTCGATGGCGAAGTCGTACCGGGCCTGCCCGTCGGCGCCCAACTGGGTCCGGGCCACGCTGGTGCGCGGCAGGTCCGACACCGACGCCGGATCCAGCCGTACGCCGCTGCCGGCCAGGTGGGCGCGGAGCAGCCGCCCGTACGCGTCGTCACCGAGCTGGGTGAGGAGGGTGGTGGGTTCGCCGAGGCGGGCGAGCGCGACCGCGACGTTCGCCGGGCTCCCACCCGGGTACGCGATCGCCTCGCCCGTCGGCTCCTCGATCAGGTCCACCAGGCTCTCGCCGACAACCGTGATCAACGTTGCTCCCTTCCCGGGCCGCGGGCCCGGTCGCGTCGGCGGCGGGTCAGCCCGCCTGCCGGCCCGGCGTCTCTTCGAGCGTGGTCGCGCCGGTCATGATGGCCACGGCCTCGGGCATGGTGTGCGACGCCGGGGTCACCATCCCGGCACAGCGGCCCAGCCGCTGGATGTGGATCCGGTCGGCCACCTCGAACACGTGCGGCATGTTGTGGCTGATGAGGATGACCGGCAACCCTCGGGTACGCAGCTCCTCGATCATCCGGAGCACCTGGTTGGACTCCTTGACACCGAGCGCCGCGGTGGGCTCGTCGAGCACGATCACCTTGCTGCCGAAGGCCGCGGCCCGGGCCACCGCGACCGCCTGGCGCTGGCCACCCGAGAGGGTTTCGACCGCCTGCGCCACGTTCTGCAACGTGCCGATCCCGAGTTCCGCGAGGGCCTGTTCCGCGTCCCGGCGCATCCCCTTCTGGTCGAGCATCCGGAACACCGAACCGAGCACACCCCGCCGGCGCTTCTCCCGGCCGAGGAAGAGGTTGCTCGCGATGTCCAGCGCCGGCGCCACGGCGAGGGTCTGGTAGACGGTCTCGATCCCGGCGTCCCGGGCGTCCTGGGGGCGCTTGAACTGCACCGGCCTCCCCTCCAGGAACAGTTCGCCGGCGTCGGGGGTCAGCGCTCCGGTCAGGCACTTGATCAGCGTGGACTTCCCGGCGCCGTTGTCTCCGATGACGGCGAGCACCTCGCCCGGGTACAGGTTCAGGTCCACCCCGTCCAGGCCCACGACCTTGCCGAACGTCTTGACCAGGCCCCGGGCCGACAGCACCGGCGTACGCTGCCCGCTGTCCGCGCTGCCTGGCCGCCCGGCGGGGGTCTGCGTGGTGGTGGCGGTCATGACTTCACCTTCCTGATCCACTGGTCGACGGCCACGGCGAGGATCACCAGCACGCCCACGGCGAGGACGCGGTACTGGTCGTCGACCCCCGCCAGGGAGAGGCCGCTACGGAAGAAGCCGACGATCAGCGCGCCGAGCAGGGTGCCGAGCACGGCGCCCCGGCCGCCGAAGAGGCTGGTGCCGCCGATGACGACGGCGGTGATGCTCTCCAGGTTGGCGTCGGTGATGGCGTTCGGGCTGGCCGCGCCGGCGCGTCCGATGAGGATCCAGGCGGTGAGGCCGTAGATGGCGCCGGCGACGAGGTAGACGCTCAGCAGGACCCGGTCGACCCGGATGCCGGCGAGCCGGGCCGCCTCCTTGTCGTCCCCGACCGCGTAGACGTGCCGCCCCCAGGCGGTCTTGGCGAGGGCGAACCCGACGGCCAGGTAGAGCAGGAGCACCATGATCACGCCGACGGTGATCCGGAACCGGCCGACCGGGAAGGTCTCCCCGGTCCAGCTCAGCACCGCGGGCAGGTCGGTGCCCTGCACGCTGCGCCCCTCGGAGTAGAGGAGCCCGACGGCGGTGAAGACGCTGAGCGTGCCGAGGGTGACGATGAAGGGCGGCAGTTTCAGCCGGGTCACCAGCCCGCCGTTGAGCGCGCCGGCCGCGGCGCCCACCACGACGGCCAGCACGATGGCGAGCAGGCCCGGCAGCCCCTGCCCGACGGCGATCTTGGCGCCCAGCATCATCGCCAGGATGGTGATCGCGCCGACCGACAGGTCGATGCCCGCGGTCAGGATGATCAGTGTCTGCCCGACGGCAAGCGCGCCGATGACGGCCACCTGCTGGAACACGAGCGAGAGCGAGTTCGGCGAGGCGAAGCGGGGGTTGAGGGTGGCGAAGACGACGAACGAGATGACGAGGACGAGGAACGGGCTGATCGCGGGGTGGGCGTGCAGGACGTGCTGCACGCGTTGCAGTGGCGAGTGCCGGCGCAGCGCGAACTCCTGCGCGGCGGTCGTCGGTGTGGTGGCGGTCATCGCGGGCTCCCTGCCAGTGTCGGCGGTGACGGACGGGGTGCCGGGGCGAGGGCGCGGGGTGGATGCCCCCGCCCCCGCCCGCGGCCGGTGGCTCAGCCCCAGCAGCGCTGGGCGCCGTCGGTGCTGGTGATGCTCTCGACCCCGGTGGCGGTCTTGTCGGTGACCAGGGCGACGCCGGTGTCGAAGAAGTCGAGACCGTCGGTGACCTTCGGCTTCTCCCCGCCGGTGGCGATCTTCTTGATCGCCTGCACGCCCAGCTCGGCCATCTTCAGCGGGTACTGCTGGGAGGTGGCGCCGATGACGCCGCCCTTGACCTGCTTCACGCCGTCGCAGCCGCCGTCGACGGAGACGACCAGGACGTCCTTCTTCCCGGCCGCCTGCAGCGCCTTGTGCGCGCCGACCGCGGCCGGCTCGTTGATGGTGTAGACGACGTTGATGCCCGGGTTCCTGGTGAGGCAGTTCTCCATCGCGGTCCGGCCGCCGTCCTCGGCGCCGTTGGTCGGCTCGTTGCAGGCGATCGTGTAGCTGCCGCCGGAGTAGCTGCCGGTCTTCGCCTCGTCGCCGTTCTTCTTCTTGTCGGCCGTGTCGATGCCCATGCCGGTCAGGAAGCCCTGGTCGCGGTCGTAGTCGACGGAGACGATCTTGTCGTTGAACAGGTCCAGCAGGGCGATGGTGGCCGGCTTGCCGCCGAGCTGGGCCGCCGTCCACTTGCCGATCAGCTCGCCGGCCTTGAAGTTGTCGGTGGCGAAGGTGATGTCCACGGTGTCCGCCGGGTCCGGCGGGGTGTCCAGGGCGATGACGTAGATTCCGGCGTCGCGCGCCTTCTTGATGGCGGGGTTGACGCCGGGGCCGTTCGGCGTGATGAGGATGCCGGCGTCGCCCCGGGCGATGGCGTCCTCGATCGCCTGCACCTGGCTGGCTTCGTCGCCGTCCTCCTTGCCGGCAACCAGGGTCAGCTTGACGCCTTCGGTCTCGGCGGCTTTCTTGGCGCCGTTCTGCATGGCGACGAAGAAGGGGTTGGTGGAGTTCTTGGTGATCAGGGAGACGGCGACGGTCTTGCCGCCGGAGGCGTCGTCGCCGGAGCTGTCACCGCATCCGCTGACGACCAGGACAGTCGCCGCGGCGGCGGCGAGCAGCATGGCGGCGCGGCGGCGGCCGGTGCGCTGGATCATATGTGCTCCCTCGGGGGTCCCATGGTCCTGCCGTGGCAGATACTGACAACGATGTCAGCGCAGTTTCCGAGGTGTTGACCGCCGATGTCAATAAGTTGAGCACGAGTTTTCAGGAGCAGTACGCAACCCGGCCGCAACTCTTGACAACGATGTCAGCAGCCTCGACGATGCCCCTGCACGTACCGGCCGGACGGCGTGGCCAGCGGGCCGATACCGTGTCGGTCGATCACCGTCGGTCGGTGGCCACGGCGTTCCGGTGGCCGCCCGCCACACCCGTCCGGTAGGAGCGCCCATGCACAGTGCCGCCTCCGCCGCGCCGTCCGAGGGCCGGGCCCGGCCCACCCTCCGCGACGTCGCCCAGCTCGCCGGCGTGAGCCCGAAGACCGTCTCCCGGGTGGTCAACGGTGAGGCGGGCGTCTCCGCGCCGAAGACCGCCGCGGTGCGGCGGGCGATCGCGCAGCTGGACTACCGGCCGAACTTCACCGCGAGCAGCCTGCGGCGCGCCAACGGCCGCAGCGCGGCCATCGCCGCGGTCCTGGAGGACCTGGCCAACCCGTTCTCCGCCGCCCTGCACCGGGCGCTGGAGGACGTCGCGCGGGAACGGGGCGTGCTCATCTTCGCCGGCAGCGTCGACGAGAGCCCGGAGCGGGAGCGGGAACTGGTCCACGCCTTCACCATGCGGCAGGCCGACGCCCTGGTCGTCGTGCCGGCCAGCGACGACCAGAGCTACCTCGCCGGCGAGGTCAGCTCCGGCACCCCGGTGGTGTTCGTCGACCGGCCGCCGATCGGCCTCCCGGCCGACGCCGTGCTCACCGACAACCACGAAGGCGCCGCGACCGCCGTCCACCACCTCGTCGCGCACGGGCACCGGCACGTCGCCTACCTGGGCGACCTGCAGACGATCGCCACCGCCCGCCAGCGCTTCCAGGGCTTCCGCGAGGCCCTCGCCGAGCACGGCATCCGGCCGGCCGGCGTCGTCCACGACCTGCACACCGAGCGCGAGTCGGTGGAGGCGGCACGCCGGCTACTCACCGCCGACGCCCCACCCACCGCGCTGTTCACCTCGCAGAACCTGGTCACCGTCGGCGCCATCCGCGCCCTCCAGCAGCTCGGCTGGCAGGACCGGGTCGCCCTGGTGGGCTTCGACGACTTCCCCCTCGCCGACCTGCTCCAACCGGCCGTCACGGTGATCGCGCAGGACGCGGCCGAGATGGGCCGGGTGGCCGCGTCACTGATCTTCCGGCGGCTGGACGGCGAGCGGTGGCCGCCCCGCACCCACCTGGTCCCGTCCCGGCTGATCCCCCGCGGCTCCGGCGAGATCAGGGGACCGCATCCGGGCTGACGAACCCGGCGTGGGCCAGCTCGTCGGTGACCAGCGCGGCGAGCCGGTCCAGCCCGAGGTCGATCTGGTCCGGGGTCACCGCGCTGACCGACAGCCGCAGGGCGTTCACCGTCGCGCCGTCGTCGTAGAAGTGCGTCATCGGGGTCCACAGCACCCCGTACTCGCGGGCGGAGCGGTGCAGCAACGCGGCGTCCGCGCGATCAGCTTCGGTATCCCCGGCGCCACCGACGAACTCACCGCGGACGTCGACCGCAGCCACATCTCCCCCGCCGGCTCGCCCGGATGATCCTCACCAGCCCCGACAACCTCAAGCCCAAGCATCGAGATCCTCTGGCACGGCTCACCGCAGCCCGCCCCGAGATGACCCACCTGGCCGCCGCCATCGAGGGCTTCGCCGAACTCCTGACGCCCCAGCCGGGAAACGCCGACCTGCTCTCACTCTGGACCGCCCGAATCCGCGCGGCCGATCCACCTCATCTGCACGCCTTCACCCGAGGCCTGCAACGCGACCGCGACGCCGTGAACGCCGCGCTCACGCTTGCCTACAGCAACGGCCCCACCGAAGGCGTCAACACCAAGACCAAACGGATCGCACGCCAGATGCACGGACGAGCAGGCTTCACCCTGCTCCGCCACCGCATCCTCCTCGGATAGCAGTACTTTTCGTCACCACCGAATGTGAGACAGGGCCGTTAGCTTGACACTCCCCGTCACCCTCGCCACGGCCGACCAACTGTTCCTCACCCAACTACGGACCACACACGCAAAAGCAACGGGGCAGACCTGAGCCTCTACACCGTTCTACGGCAACTGCAGTACCTACTCGCGACCTGGCTCGGGTTCTGCCTCCTCTGCCACCAGCTCGCCCCAACCTAACAAAGCACTACTGACCGATCTTCACAGCAGCAGGTCACGGCAACGGCCGGCGTTTTGGCACACACCGTTGATGGCTTGGGCGACGGCGCCCAGCAGAGACAAGGTCAGTGACAGGTGGGTCGGTAGGCGTGAGCCGGCAACCAGGAGTACGGCACGTGACGCGCCCACTCCTCCTCGCTGAGTCCCCGTCCGACGATGGTGCAGACGTACCGACTCAGATCGGCATCGACCTTCGCCGCGGTCTCCCGCAGTTTGTCTGTTTCGAGGAGCAGCACGGAATCTCGGTGCAGCACAGCGATCCGCCCGGTGCCGATCGCTATGTCGCGCACCGACCCCCACCGGTCGTCGAAGGTGAACAGGCGCTGTCCTTCGGCGTCGTAGACCCGGAGCGACGAACCCACAACGGCCGCCTGCCCGGTGCTTCCGCTCAGGCTCGCGGCCCAGGCGTCGTCGCTGTCCGCAAGCGTGCGTGGCGCCGTCGTCGCCGCCTCGTCGGTCGGCCACACCACCAGTTCGGTGTCCGGGCCGGGCCGCTCCAGGGCCCTACGGCCATCGTCGCTGAGCCTCAGCCACCTTTTCTGTCCCCCCGGCGGCTCACCGCGCGGGCGGTTTGGCCGCGCGGCGGGAGCGCCCGTCCGCCAGTGCCACCGCCGTACCGTCGCGTCCTGGTCGATCGTGGTCACGATGTCGCCGTCGATGCCGACATCGACGGTGGCTTCCGACGTCGATATCCGTCCGGCCTCGGACGGAGCATCGCCCGCCAGCCGCCAGACAGTTACCGCGCCGCCGGCGTGCAGGGTGGCCAGGAAATCACCGGCCGGCGCGAAGTTGGCCGCGGCGACCGGGATGAACGGATCACCGGGCATCGGTACCGGATTACGGACGGCCCCTTGGGGGTCGATCCGCCACAGCGTCGCGCGACCGTTCGTGTCTACGGTGGCCAAGCGTTCGCCGTGTCGGCTGATCACCAGCCGCCGGGTCGAGGCGGCCACGATTGAGACAGGGGCCTGGATACCCTGTAGCAGCGCCGCCGCCTGTAGGGCCTCCCGTGCCCATGAGTTGGTTGGTTGGAGGCTCACCGAGGCGTGCAGCAGCCGCAGCGCGGTGATGGGGTCGCGGTCGCGCAGTTGAACGGCGTCTTGGGCCACCTTCTCGGCCGCGTCGCCGATCAGCCGGTCCTGCGACTTGTCCACGCCCGCCCAGGTCGCCACCACGAGCAGCAGGACCGGGAGGGCGGCGGCGAGCCGTCCGGCCCAGGTTCGAAGCGGTCCGGGTGTCGTGCCGGCTGGCCGCCCGGGTGAGATCGGCTCCGGTGTCGGAGCCGACAGGTCGGAGGTGGAAGCAGGCAGTTCCGACGCCGGAACGGAGGCGTCACGCTTCTCCGGTGCTCGGTCCCTCCGCCACGGTGAGTGGCGCGGTACCGCGACCGGTGCGCCGGCGTATGGCCGTTGTCGGGCGAAGTGGTCCTGGAGCAGAGCGTGGCGGAACTGGTAGACCGAACCGGCCTGGCGCAGTATTTCGCGGTTGTGCGCGTCGCCGAGGAAGCGCATCAGCCGCCACGGCAGCCGGCCTCGCGCGGCGAGCCAGATCCGAGCCGCCTGATAGCACACCTGGCTCGGCACCGCAGCGGTCGCGGTGACCAGGCCAAGCGACACGACAACGGCGGCGCCGTACACCAGCGCCGAGTCGATCACGTTGATGGCACCGGACGAGTCGGCCGCGAGGAGTCCGGTGACTGGCGCGCCGAGCACCAGCCCGACACCGACGCAGACGGCGGTGAAGGCGGTGCGGTCATTGCGCAGGACCGAGTGGGGGGTAACCGCCGACTCCTCGTCCACCACCGACTGCATCAGCCGTCCCAGCGCCAGCGGCACGCCGATCGCCGCGATCCCCACACCGCCGGCGCCGATCAGCGTGAGCAGGACCCGAGATCCCGGCGTACCACCGAAGCCCGAGTCGCTGGCCCAGTCCGCGGCGAACGGCATCCCGACCGCCACGCCGGCGAGGAATCCGACCACGAGCCTGGTGACGACATCCCGGCCAAGGAGCCTGCGCGGCCGCAGCGACCACTGGCGCGGGGCGGTGGAGTCCGCCCTGCGCAGCCCGCTCGCGATACCGGCCAGTACGGCGGCGGAAACCAATATCACGAACCCGAAGTCCTGCCAAACGCCGCGAGAGCTGTCGGTGGCAGTGGCGATGAAGACCGGCGCGCTGACAGCCACCACCACGCAGACGTCTCGCAGCGCCTGGCCCACTTGCGCCATCCGGTCGCGCCGGTGTGGAAGGCCCCGCGCGGCGCCCGCGTTACGCGCCGCGGTCAACCCCACCACCAGGCCGACGACCAACGCGAACGAGACGACGACCCCGCCGAGGCCGCGTGTCAGCTCACTCCGCAGCTCATCGCTGTGCAGCGACAGCGCGACGAGCAGGGAAGCGGTGAACAGGCCGGCGCCCACGCCGGCGACGGCGCCGATGCCCGCCCGAGGTACCGAGGCGGCGAGCTGCCACCACGCCAGATCCGGCGACCCGCCGAGCCGGTACCGCAGGTGGTTGGCCAGGAACGCCAGCCAAGCGGTGACCCGCTCGGGCCGGTAACGCGGCCGCCCCGGTCGGCGCGGCGGGGTACCCAGCGGCGCGAGCCGTCTCCCCTGTTGTTCGCGCGACGCGCCGTGGGACACGGGTGGCTGGTCGCTGTAGACGGTGGGAACGACGCGCGCCATCAGTGCGCCGCCGAGCAACTCAGGCGAGTCCGAGCGGCGAGCCAACTCGGGTAGTTCCGCCGGGTCGGTGCCGCTGCCCGGCGCGCAGACCGATCGAACAATTGTGATCATGAGCGGATTCGACAGCGTCTTCGCCAGGTTGCCCTGCGGATACCGACGCAGATGTGCCGCGACCGGATCCCAACGGTACGAGCCGGCCGGCTCGGACCCGGTGAGGAAGGCCAGGGCACTAGCGGGCCCGACCGGTTCGATCTCGATCACCGCCGCGCGGCTCAGGGCGGTGCCGGCCCAACCGATCGCGGCCTCGTAGTCGACACTGCGGCAGGTGACGACGAGGCCGGCGGCACCGACCGCGCGGTTCAGGGCGGCGATGGCGGAAGGGATCAGCGCCGCGGGCATCTCGTCCAATCCGTCCAGCACCGGCAGGATCCTGTTGTCACGCACCAGCCGCAACGCCGCTTGCGGGCCGTAGGCGTCGGCGTCCCTGAGCCCCGGGTACTCCACTTCGAGCCGCCTGGCCAGCCAGGTGTGCAGATGCTCCTGCCGTGGATTCCAGCCGGCCAGCGGCAGCAGGACCGGCACCGCGTCCGCCGGCCCGCGCCGGGCCAGTTCCGCCAGCACGAAAAGGATCGCCAGCACGCTCTTGCCCGCGCCCGGATCACCGAGGACGACCAACTGACGCGCGGGTAGGCGCCGTACCATGTCCGCCACCTTGGTCAGGTCACCGGCCAGCTTCAGCCGCAGCGGCCGGCCAGCCACCGCATCCTGCGACCCCAGGACAGAATCGGCGGGGGCGCTGACCGGCCGGCCGGTACTCGACCACCGCAGGCTGATCGGGCGCGGGTCGCGTAGCCCGCGTACGCCTGTCTCGTCCTCCCACTGCCGGCTGACCAATCTCGCCAGCCGGCCTGCGGCCCGGTGAAGCAACTCCTCCTCGGCAGGTAGCCGCTCACGACCCAGCCAGATCGCGACCGCTATCCCCGCCAACCCCACCATGACGCTCGCGATGCTTGCGTACATGTCGGCTCTCGCCAGGCCCTGAGCATCGACGAGGAGAACAGCGCCGCCGCACAGGGCCAGCGCGAGGCCGAACGCGCCGAGGGCGACGGGCCACCTTCGCGGTACGACACCATGATGCGACACAGCGCGATTATCGACGAGCGGTCCTCGCTACTGGACGCGTACTGTCGATGATCTTACCGCCTCAACCTCAAACTCCAGCCATGGTCCCGAACGGCGGCTGTCGTATTAGAGGCCGCTTCATCGCCGCGGCAGGTGAGCGAGGAACACCGCGTGCGCCGCCCGGCTGACCGGGCACAACAACAGCGGGGATGACCGACGAACTGGCGCGTGACGCCGCAACTCTAACACCCAGCCTGCCACTACGAGCAGCGCCGGGCTCCGTCTTGAAACGTTCTGGCGGTGGTCAAGCATACTTGACCACCGCTACGTCATATGGTGCACACATGATACGTACCGGTGTCCGAGGGGCGATCGATACCGTAACCCACAGGAAACGATGTCGATAACGGAGATCGCCATTAGCCCCTGATCGACAAGCGGCCGAAGTCGCGGTGGGGTGGTGAGCGTCGAGATCCGCGACGACCTGCACGTACTGCCCGCACACGTGCTTCTTGCCGGAGAACAGTCCGTGGTAGGACTCGCGTTCGCCGACCGGGGCGACGAACCCGTCGACCAGGACACCTTCGCGGCGGGTCTGCTCCAGGCGCTGGTCGACCTCGGGGCGGGTGACCCAGCGCAGGATCGGCTGCAGGATCTGGTGATAGCGGGTGATCGTGGCCTGCGAACAGCCGAACACCTCAGCCAGGACCTCGTCAGGCATGTTGTGCCAGAGCCCGAACAGCACCGCGATCACCGCCGTGGGCAGCGGTAACACGTGCGGACGTCCGACCGGTGGTTTCTCCCACTCGTGGCCTTCGATCTCCCGGACCCGGTCGATCAGGTCGGCGAGCCGGTCCGTCGGGAGTCCTGTCATACTTTCACAGCGCAGCGGGCCCTCAATCAACTTCCTCACAAAGGCTGATCTATCGGATCCCAGCCGCCGCGTCCACTCCGGACACTCGATCCGAGTCACGACCACCCCCAGACCTCACTCAACGTGACATCCATGGACGTCTACCGACTTTTGAATGGCCCTCCGGGCCGTGCCCGTCGCTACGCTCCGACGATTCCTTGGTCGTCGAGCCGGGCCGGCAGGCCGAAGGTCGCGAAGATCTCGGGGTCCTGGAACACCGATGTCCGGCTGATGCCCTCGGCGGTGACGGTGAAGACCTGGAGCGTGTGCAGCTCGTATGCGTCCTCGACGCGCCGGTAAGCGGCGAACCCGGCCTGGCCGTTGGCCGCGACCGCCTTGAGGACCCAGTCCCTTCCGGCCTGTTCGAAGACCTACTCCATGAAGACGACGTAGTTGTCGGGGCCGGCGAACCAGTTGAGCATCGGCGGCATCTCCATGAGTACGTCCTCGGTGAGCAGCCGCTTGAGCCCCTTGACATCGGCGTTCTCGAACACCTTCATGTAGCGCTCGACCCTGGCCCGCTGTTCGGGTGCGGGCGGCTCGCTGAGTGAGTCGTGCCGACCCCAGCCTCCCTCACCCGGGTGCGAGCCCGCTGCAGAGAACTGTTCACTGACACGACGGTGCCGAGGATGTCCGCGGCCTCGGACGCAGAGAACCTGAGCACGTCACGCAGGATCAGTGCGCCGCGCTGGCGTGCCGACAGGTGTTGCAGGACGGCAGCGAACGCCAGCCGTAGGCTGCTGCGGTCGATCACGGCTCCGGCCGGATCGCCCGCGTCCAGCAACGAGTCCGGCAACGGCTGGAGCCATGCGTCGTCCGTGCGCCGCTGCGTCCAGGATCACCGGGGCCGCAGTTCGCGCTGGTAGTGGAGGGCCGCCGGCGGGTGCTCCCACACCCCCGGGGCGCCTTCGACCACGACCGGGATCGCCTGGATCATCGGTGCGGCGATGGCGTAGAAGCCGGGTGAGGTGGGGTCGTTGTCCCCATACTGGACCCGGTTGTCGCGGGTCGACACGCTGGCGACCACCGTGGTGCGCAGCGAGGGGCGCCCTTCGATCTCGATGTACCAGCAGGTGTCCGCCGTCGCCTCGGGGGGCTTGAGGTCCGCGCCGCAGTAGAAGACGCCTTCCGAACGATAGAACTCCTTGCCGTCGCTGATCCCCGACATCTGGATCACCCGGCCGCCGAGCGTTCCGGCCAGGATGGGCGGACCGTTAGGCCGCTCGATGTCCGCGGGGGCGACGAGCTTCACGCTGCTCGTCTCCACGGAGTCCAGCACCACCCCCATGTGGCGGGCGACGTTGCGGATGGACACGGAATGGTATCGCTCCAACCCGGTCATCAGATACTCCTCGCCCATGGCCGCCTGGTCGAGGGGTTTGCCGAAGCCGAACTGGTCGAACAGGCCGCTGCCCACCCAATCAGAGCGCCAGATCTCCTTCATCGTGATGTGCTCCACGTCGCTGCACAGTCCGGACAGCGTCGTGACCAACCGCTCGCCGATGAAGTCGCCGTTCACCCCGGTCGCGTACAGCGTCGCCCCGCCGGCCTTCGACAGGCGCTCGAAGCGTTCCAGCGCGCCGTCGTCGCGGTAGCGCAGGCCCTCGTAGGCGAGGGAGGTGACGACGTTGATCCCGGCCTGCAGGAACAGCAGGATCTCCTCGTCGGTCTGCTTCCAGTCGACCGGGTCCAACGGCGCGTACAGCACCACGTCCGGATGCGCCTCGACGAGCGCTGCAGGGTCGTCGGTGACCCGCACCCCCAGCGGGCCCATCCCGAGAACCTCGCCCACGTCCCGGCCCACCTTCTCCGCCCGGGACCCCAGGGCGCCGACGAGTTCGAGTGAATCGAGCCTGACGATCTCCCTGATCGCGGCTGCGCCGACCTGGCCTATTCCCCACACCGCTACCCGATACGGATCACGCATTTTTTCCTCCACTCACCTGTTGTTGAATGACATGCGGGACATTGCGAACCGGCATGACGGGATCCGGACATCAGATGGAATCCGGACCGAAAAGATCCCTGAGACCTGCGGTGAACGCCGTCGGCGCCAGCGGAGTCCTTAAGGCTCCGGCCCCGTCATATTCCCATCGGACCGGCGTATCGGAGTTCTCCGGAATTGCCCTGTTGCACTGCTTCCGGCCACCGGACTGCACTGGCGCGAAGGGGTACGGCTCGGCTCCGATACTAGGCAACCAGGAAGAAGAGTCCCGAGTCGTACCGCCGTACGGTCCAAACCGACCGGTTTCCACCACCTTAGGAGCGCACATGACGACCACCGAGACGAACCTGCAGGCCGAGCTCGTCGGCCGGGCGACGGAACTCGTTCCGCTGATCCGCAAGCAGGCCGCGTGGCAGGAGGAGCACCGGGTCATGCACGACGACGTGCTCCAGGCGGTGGTCGACGCCGGCCTGATGAAGATGCGGATCCCGCTCCGCTACGGCGGCTATGAGGCGGACGTGCGCACCGTGTGCACCGTGCTCTCCGAACTCTCCCGCGGTGACGGCTCCGTCGGCTGGATCGCCGCCACGATGTCCATCGGCGCCTGGCTGACCGGACTGTTCCCGGACGAGGTCCAGGACGAGGTCTTCGCCGACCCGGACGTCCGGCTCGGCGGCAGCATCAGCCCGAACGGCATCGCCGTCCCGACCGACGGCGGCGTGATCCTCAACGGCAAGTGGCCGTTCAGCACCGGCGTCCTGCAGAGCCAGTGGTTCGTCCACGCCGCCCTGCTGGCCGACGAGGACGGCAGCCGCACCCCGGTCATCATCCTCGTCCCGGTGTCCGACATGACGATCGTCGACGACTGGTTCACCGCGGGCCTGCGCGGTACAGGGAGCGTGACGACTGTCACCAACGATCTGTTCGTCCCCGCGGCGCGCGTCCTGCCGATGACCCCGGTGATCCGCTACGGCCAGCACCGCTCGCTGCTCAACGCCGACTCCCGGATGTGGAAGTGCCCGTTCTCGCCGATCGCCTCCGCGACCACCAGCGCGGTCCCGCTGGGCATGGTCCAGGCCGCGCGCGAGTTCTTCTTCGAGCGGCTGCCCACCCGGAAGATCACATACACCGACTACAAGCGCCAAATCGACGCCCCGCTCACCCACCTCCAGACGGCGGAGGCCGCCGTGAAGATCGACGAGGCCGAGTTCCACGTGCGCCGCGCGGCCGAGCGCTTGGACTCCAAGAGCCTAAGCGGCGAGCCCTGGACGCTGCTAGAGCGGGGCCTTGCACGGGTGGAGATGGGCGCGGCGTGCCTGCGCGCCAAGGAGGCCGTGGACGTCCTCAAAACCGCCAGCGGCGGATCCTCCATCTACTCCGACGTTCCGATCCAGCGCATCGAGCGGGACATCCAGACCATCGCCCTGCACGGGGTTCTGCACCCGAACACCAACTTCGAGCTCTACGGCCGCATCCTGTGCGGCCTGGAGCCCAACACGCACCTGATCTAGTGTCGCGTAATTGAGGTGTTTTACGTGGCTTGGTGTTACCTCGTGGTGATCGACTCTGGCTCGTGGCGTTGACGCAGCAGCAGCGGACTGAGCTGTCCGGTCTGGTCGGTGACCGGAGGGTGGACGCGGTGGTGGCGGGGCAG
>NZ_SMKJ01000259.1:0-10348 GCF_004348615.1 Micromonospora sp. KC207 | reverse complement strand
GGCACCTACGCACCAAAGCCGGCTGCCCCGCCGCCTCACCGAAACCGAGCCGACCAGGCCCCGGACGACCACCCGGACACCCCAACCGCCACCGAGCCGCCCGCCACGACGTCCACATCGTCACAGCCGCTACCAGCAACAAGCCGAACAGCAACACCAAGAAAACGAAGACCTCGAATAGCCCGAGGCCACGACGCAAGGGTTAAAGATCAAGCTAGGGCAGGCTGCGACATCGTCAGCGCCTGGCAGCACTCTGGGCCGCCCCGTTGCCCGCCGCCGAGGTGGCCTGGCGCTGCTTGGGGCGTACGACGGATCCGGCCGGCTGCGGGCGGCGGGCCGGGACCGGCGGCGGGCTCTGCACGATCAAACCCGCAGGTTGTACGAAGATGGAGCGCTGCGCGACCGCCTCGCCCTTGGCGTCGAGCTGGTAGCCGTGCAGCCAGATCCAGCCGTGGTAGGTGATCCAGTCCTCTCGGACCTTGATCAGCCGGAAGAAGATCGGCTGGACGAACTGCGGACTCGCCGCCCGGGTCACGTGGAAGACCATCCCCGCGCGGAACTCGATCACGCCGGCCGCGTGCGGTGCAGGGCTGGGCGTGGTCACTCGCGCTCACCCGGCCAGTGGCCGCGTCTGATGGGGAGCTTGTGTTTCTGCCGGCAGGGCAGCTCGTTGCCGCACTTGCAGACGTACCGCCATCTGATCCAGGACCAGATCGGCCGGTGCCGGCGGGCGAGGGTCGCCGCGACGGCGGCGAGGTACTGGCCGTAGGTGATGCGTCTGCGCATCCCTGCCTCCTCCGGGTGCGGGGACGCGGCGGCCGGGCCACGCACGGTCATCCGGCCGCCACATCCTGCAACACCATGGCATGCAGATTAGGAAAACCGCAATATGCGGACTCCCGAACTCCCTCCAGCGTGTCTGCGAAGGGGATTCTGTCGCTCGGGTGGCAAGATGGCAGGGTGCCTCAACGCCAAAGCCCCACGGTCAGGCGCCGACGACTGGCTATGACCCTGCGGCAACTCCGTGACCGGGCCGGCCTGACCTCAGCCGAAGCGGCTCGCCGAGTCGATCATGACGGGAGTTGGCTCAGTCGGGTCGAAACAGCTGAGGTCCGGCCGCACCCGAACGACGTGCGTGCGCTGCTGGCTCTGTACGGCGTCGAGGGTGCCCAGGCGGAAGCTGTCATCGCGGTGGCCCGGCAGGCGAAGCAACGCGGCTGGTGGCAGCGGTACAGCGATGTCCTGCCCGACTGGTTCACTGCCTACGTGGGGATGGAGTCCGAGGCATCGATCATCCGCACCTACGAGTGCCAGATGGCACCCGGCCTGTTGCAGACCGAGGACTACGCCCGCGCGGCCTTTCAGGGTGCTCCAGTCCCAATGCGAGATAGTGAGGTGGAACGTCAGGTTGCGTTGCGGATGGAGCGGCAAGCCATCCTGGCCTCCGACGACCCGCCGATGCTGCGCGTGGTCATCGACGAGGGAGCAGCCCGGCGCATGGTCGGCGGCCCGGAGGTGCTGCACGGGCAGCTCATGCGGCTAATCGAGGATTCGACCCGAAGCAACATCCAGATCCAACTACTCCCGTACTCGGCCGGGGTTGGCTTCGACGGAAGCTTCGTGATCCTCGACTTCCCGCCGATGCCCGAGCCGTACCCGGAGGCGGTCGAGGAACGGATGGTGTACGTCGACACCCTGACCGGCGCGCTGTACCTGGACCGGCCATCCGAGATCGCCAGCTACGCCGCAGCGCACGAGCAACTTCAAGCCCTTGCGCTGGCACCCGGGCCGACACGAGATACGCTCCGGACGATCGCGGCGGACTTGATCACGTAGGAGGGCGCGCAGCATGGACCTGCCTCGCGGAACTTGGCGCAAGAGCACCAGGTCCGGCTCAAGCGGCAACTGCGTGGAGGTTGCCAGCCCGCCCGGGAGGGTCATGGTCCGCGACAGCAAGGACCGTCATGGCCCACTGCTGTCCTTTACCTCAAAGCAGTGGACCGGCTTCGTCAATGGCGTCAAGGCCGGAAGCATCGACGCCTGACTGCTACCAGGACCATGAGGTCCTTCCCGGTAGCTTGGCGAGATTCGATCACGGTCGACTGGTGCCTGACCAGGAAGTTCCCTGTTTCCGCCCCTCGAATGCACCCGGATGGGTTGCGCCAGCGTGCAGTTCGGCTCGACAGGTAGCCCAACCTCAAACTGGTGATCAAGCGCTTGGCTAAGCAACTCGGTGTTGATCCCGATGCGCTGCGCAGCTAGAGCCTGTGTCGAAGTCAGGCCCACGTTTCGTCGTACGTGGGCAGGGGATGGAGTTCGGCGATCCTGACTTGTCCCTGCTCCGCGAGCGTGTTCGACCGGGACAAGATCACGCTCGATCGGGGAAAGAGTGGTGTCGCTCCCGGACGGAGGCCACTCTTTCCCTGATCGAGCACGATCTTCGGCCTGCGACCCTGTGCCGCATTTTTCTATTAAAGCCCGGTGGCGTTACCACAAGTCTCGTTGGTCTTCACCTTGCCCCTCAGTAGGACTTGTCCTGCCCGAGTACGTGCTGCGCCACGAAGTTGAGGATCATTTCCCGGGTCACCGGGGCGATCCGGTAAGCCCGCACGGCCCCCAGCAGCGTCGCCACGCCGTACTCCGTGGTCATGCCCGCGCCGCCCAACGTTTGCACCGCCGTGTCCACGGCGAGCGCGGCGGCCTCGCCGGAGGCGTACTTGGCCATGTTGCCGGCGACGCCGGCCTCCAGGTCCCGGCCGGCGTCGTACAGGGTCGCCGCCTTGTAGATCATGAGGCGGGCCAGTTCCACCTGCACGGCCGCGTGCGCGAGCGGGTGCGACACCCCCTGGTGGGTGCCGATGCTCCGGCCACCCCACACCTTGCGGGTAGCCGTGTACCCGCTGGCCCGCTCGATGGCGTACCGGCCGGTGCCGACGCCCATCGCGGCGACGGTGATCCGTTCCGGGTTGAGCCCGCAGAACAGCGCGGGCAGGCCGGCGTCCAGCGACCCGCCGACCAGGGCGTCGGCGGGCAGCCGCACGTCGTCGAGGTAGAGCATGAACTGGTTCTCCGGGGAGACGATCTCCATGTCCAGCTTGGAGCGGGTCAGCCCGGGGGCGTCGGTCGGCACCAGGAACAGGGCCGGCTTCAGCTTGCCGGTCGCCGCGTCCTCGGTGCGGGCCACCACCAGCACGTACTGTGCGTCGTCGACGCCCGAGATGTAGCACTTGCGGCCGGTCAGCAGCCAGTCGTCGCCGTCGCGGCGGGCCACCGTGCCGAGCCGGTGGAAGTTCGACCCGGCCTCCGGCTCGGTGATCGCGAACACCACCTTCAGGGTGCCGTCCGCCATGGCGGGCAGGAAGCGCGCGCGCTGCTCCTCGGTGCCGTGCCTGGTGACGATCGTGGCGACGATGGCGGGGGAGACCACGAGCAGTAGCAGTGGGCAGCCGGCGGCGGCCAACTCCTCGCAGACGATGGTTAGCTCGGTGATGCCGCCGCCCCCGCCGCCGTACTCGGTGGGGATGTTGACGCCGAGGTAGCCGAGCCGGGCGGCCTCGTTCCACAGCTCGGTGGTGTGCTCGCCGGACTTCGCCTTCTCGACGAAGTAGCCGTGGCCGTACTTGCGGCCCAGCGCCCGGACGGCATCGCGGAGCTGGCCCTGCTCGTCGGTGAGGTCAAAGTTCATGACGGTGCCTCCTCGAGGGCGGTGACGACGGCCAGCACGGCACCGGTGTCGACCTGGCCGCCGGCCGGCACCGGCAGCTCGGCGACCACGCCGTCGGCGGGGGCGAGCACGGGATGTTCGAGCTTCATCGCCTCCAGGGTCAGCAGCAGGTCACCGGCGGCGACCCGCCGACCCACCTCGACGTGCACCCGGGCCACTGCGCCGGGCAGCGGCGCGAGCAGCGACCCGGCCGCCAGCTCCGCCGTCGGCAGCGGGAAGCGCGGCAGCTCGGCCAGGCTCGCCGCCCCGTCCGGGCCGTCCACGAAGACCTCGGACCCCACCCGGTGTACGGAGTACGCGCGCCGCACGCCGTCGACGTCGAGGACCACCCGGTCCGGGGCGGCGGCGACCAGGGCCACGCTGGGCGAGAACGAGCGCTCGCCGGCAGACACCGAGCACTCGGCGAGTGCGCCCGTGCGGTCCAGCCGGTAGCGGACCTCGACCTCGTCGCCGCCCGGCCCGGCGTACCGGGTGATCTGCGGGAACGCCGGCACGTTGCGCCAGCCCGAGGGGAGCCCGGCGAGCACCGGGGCCGCCGCCCGACGTTCTGCGGCCGAGGCGAGCGCGGCGGCGAGGGCCGTCAGCGGCAGCTCGTCGGCCGGCAGCAGCGGGGCGAACACGTCGGGATGCCGCGCCAGGAAGCCGGTGTCCACCTCGGCCGCCCCGAACTCGTCACTGCGCAGCACCCGGACCAGCAGGTCCCGGTTGGTGGTCACCCCGTGCAGCTCCGCGCGGGCCAGGGCGCCGGCCAGCAGCCGGGTGGCCTCCGCGCGGGTCGGGGCCCAGGCGACCAGCTTCGCCAGCATCGAGTCGTAGTGCACGCCGACCGTCGAGCCGTCCACCACCCCCGAGTCGAGGCGCAGCCCCCTCGCCGGCCCGAACTCGCCAACCACCCCGGGGACCGCGAACCGGTGCAGGACGCCCGTCGCCGGCCGGTAGCCACGAGCCGGGTCCTCGGCGCACAGGCGTACCTCGATAGCGTGGCCGTCGGGCGGCGGGGTCGCCGCCAGCGGCAGCGCCTCGCCCTCGGCGACCAGCAGTTGCAGCCGGACCAGGTCCAGGCCGGTGACCGCCTCGGTGACCGGGTGCTCCACCTGGAGGCGGGTGTTCATCTCCAGGAAGAAGATCTCACCGTCCGGGGCGAGCAGGAACTCCACCGTGCCCGCGCCCACGTAGCCGACCGCGCGGGCGGCGGTGACCGCTGCGGCGTGCAGCCGCTGCCGCACCCCGTCGGGCAGGACCGCCGGAGCCTCCTCGACGATTTTCTGGTGCCGGCGCTGGATCGAGCAGTCCCGCTCGCCCAGCGCCAGCACCGTGCCGTGGCTGTCGCCGAAGACCTGCACCTCGACGTGCCGGCCCCGCTCGACGTACCGCTCGACGAAGACCGTGCCGTCGCCGAACGCCGCCGCCGCCTCGCGGCGCGCCGACGCGACGGCCTCGGCCAGCCCGGCGGGGTCGGAGACGATCCGCATGCCGCGCCCGCCGCCCCCGGCGGACGCCTTCACCAGCACCGGGAAGGCGGTGATCTCGGCGGTGTCGGTCCAGGTCGGCAGCATCGGCACGTTCGCGTCGGCGAGCAGCGCCTTCGCCGCCATCTTGTCGCCCATCGCGGCGATCGCCTTGGCGGGCGGCCCCACCCAGGTCAGTCCCGCGTCGGTCACCGCCGCCGCGAAGTCGGCGTTCTCGGCGAGGAAGCCGTAACCGGGGTGCACGGCGTCCGCGCCGGTCAGGCGGGCCGCCGCCAGGATGAGATCGGCCCGCAGGTACGTCTCGGCGGGCGTGTTCCCCGGCAGGCGTACCGCCAGGTCGGCCTCGGCGACGAAGGGCGCGTCGGCGTCGGCGTCGGAGTGCACGGCGACCGTGGCGACGCCGAGCGCCCGGCAGGTGGCGAGGACCCGGCGGGCGATCTCGCCCCGGTTGGCGACCAGCAGCTTCTGGATCACTGAGCCTGCCTTTCGTTCGCGACTGCGGGACTCCGCTTCGCTGCGTTCCTCGCGCTCACATGCGAAAGACGCCGAAGCGGTCGGCACCCCGTACCGGTCCGCTGTGGATCGCCGACAGGCAGAGCCCGAGGACGGTACGGGTGTCCCGGGGGTCGATCACCCCGTCGTCGTAGAGCCGGCCGGAGAGGAACAACGCCCCGGACTGGGACTCGATCTGCTGCTCGACCATCGCCCGCATGGCGGCGTCGGAGTCCTCGTCGTACTCCTGCCCCCGGGCGGCGGCGGCCTGCCGGGCAACGATCGACAGCACCCCGGCGAGCTGCGCCGGCCCCATCACCGCCGACTTGGCGTTCGGCCAGGTGAACAGGAACCTGGGCGCGTACGCCCGCCCGCACATGCCGTAGTTGCCGGCCCCGTACGAGGCCCCCAGGTTGACCGTCAAATGGGGGACCTTCGAGTTCGACACCGCGTTGATCATGAGCGCGCCGTGCTTGATGATGCCGCGCTGCTCGTAGGAGGTGCCGACCATGTAGCCGGTGGTGTTCTGGAGGAAGACCAGCGGGGTGTCGGCGGCGTTGGCGAGCTGGATGAACTGGGTCGCCTTCTGCGCCTCCTCGCTGAACAGCACGCCCCGGGCGTTGGCGAGGACCCCGACCGGGTACCCGTGCAACTCACCCCACCCGGTGACCAGCGCCGTCCCGTACGCGGGCTTGAACTCGTCGAACTCGCTACCGTCGAGCACCCGGGCGAGGACCTCACGCGGGTCGAACGGCACCTTCAGGTCGGCGCTGACGACGCCGAGCAACTCCTCCGGGTCGTACTTCGGCGGCTCGGGGAACGCGGTGCGCGGCGGCGGGCCAAGCTTGCGCCGATTCAACCGGCGGACACACCGCCGGGCGAGCCGGATGCCGTCCCGCTCATCCTCAGCGAGGAAGTCCGCCAGCCCGGAACGGGTCGCGTGCATGGCCGCGCCGCCGAGGGACTCGTCGTCGGTGACCTCGCCCGTCGCCATCCGCACCAGCGGCGGCCCGGCCAGGTAGACCTGCGACCGGTCCCGGATCATGATCACGTGGTCGGACATGCCGGGCACGTACGCGCCGCCGGCCGTGGCGTTGCCGAACACCACGCTGACCGTGGGGATCCCCTCGGCCGAGAGCCGGGTCAGGTCGCGGAACACCCGCCCGCCCGGGATGAAGATCTCCGCCTGGGTGGGCAGGTCCGCACCGGCGCTCTCCACGAGGTTGATCATCGGCAGCCGGTTGGCGAGGGCGATCTCCCCGGCCCGCCGGGTCTTCGCCAGGGACCACGGGTTGACCGCGCCGCCGCGTACCGTCGGGTCGTTGGCCACGACCAGGCACTCCACGCCCTCGACCACGCCGATCCCGGTCACCACGCTGGCCCCGACCGCGAAATCCGTCCCGTACGCGGCGACCGGCGACAGCTCCAGGAACGGGCTGTCCGGGTCGAGCAGCAGCTCGATCCGCTCCCGGGGAAGCAGCTTGCCGCGCCCGTGGTGGCGGGCCACGTACTTCCCGCCGCCGCCCGCGCGGGCCCGGTCGAGGGCCGCTTCCAGCTCGGCGAGGCGCTCCAGCAGGGCCTCCCGGTTGGCCCGGAAGGCCGGCGCGGACGGGTCGAGCGCGCTGCCCAGCGTCGTCACAGCCCCATCCCCTTCGCGATGATCTCGTTCATGACCTCGGTGGTGCCGCCGCCGATGCCGAGGACCCGGGCGTCCCGGTAGTGCCGCTCCACCTCGGCGTCGCGCAGGTAGCCGTAGCCGCCGTGCAGTTGCAGCGCGGCGTCGACCACGTCCGCGCAGGCCGCCACCGCCACGTTCTTCGCCATCGCCACCTCGGTCACCACCGGCTCTCCGGCGACCGCTCGAGATCGTGGCGCGGCGGCGGACGCACCGAGCTGGAGCGGTCGGGCGACCCGCTCGGCCACCTCGTGCACGTACGCGCGGGCCGCCTCGGCGCGGGTGTGCATCTCGGCGAGCCGGTGCCGGACGAGCTGCCGGCTGGCCAGCGGCCGGCCGAACGTCGACCGGTCCCGGCACCAGCGCACCGCCAGCTCCACGCAGCGCTGCGCGATCGCGTACGCCTGGGTGGCCAGCGACAGCCGCTCCGTGGCGAAGTGCTGCATGATCGTCAGGAAGCCCGTGTCCTCCGCGCCGATCCGGTTCGCCACCGGCACCCGCACGTCGACGAAGGACAGCTCGGCGGTGTCCGAGCAGTGCCAACCCAGCTTCTCCAGCGGCCGGCCGACGGTGAACCCGGGCAGGCCCTTGTCGATCACCAGCAGGCTCAGCCCGCCCATCCCCGGCGGGCTGGTGCAGACCGCGGTGGTCACGAAGTCCGCCCGGATTCCGCTGGTGATGTAGGTCTTCGCCCCGTTGACCACGTAGTGGTCGCCGTCGCGGTGGGCGTGGGTACGGATCGAGGCGACGTCCGAGCCGCCGTCGGGTTCGGTGATCGCCAGCGCGCCGATCGCCGTGCCGGCCAGGGCGGGCCGGGCGTACCGGTCGATCAGGTCCTCGTCGCCGGACGCGACGATGTGCGGCACCGCGATGCCGTGCGTGAACAGCGCCGCGACCAGCCCCGACGAGCCGCCCGAGCGGATGATCTCCTCGGTCACCACGATCGAGTCGAGCAGGTCACCGCCGCTGCCACCGACCCGCTCGGGGAAACCGACGCCGAGCAGGCCGACCTTCGCGGCGGTGGCGTGCAGCTCCCGGGGCACCTCGCCGGCCCGTTCCCAGTCGGCCAGGTGCGGCAGCACCTCGCCGGTGACGAACGCCCGGGTCAGCTCACGCAACTGCCGCCGCTCGGGGGTGTCGACGATGGTCACGCCGTGGCCCTCCCGGTCGCCGCGAGATCTGGCGCAAGATCTGGCGGGAGCGCTGTGGGCAGGTCGACCACGCGGGATCGCAACAGCTCGCCCAGCGCCTTCGCCTGCGGGTCGAACCGGGTGGACGCGGCCACCCCCTGCCCGAGCAGCCCCCGGATCACGAAGTTCACCGCGCGCAGGTTCGGCAGCTCGTACCGCTCGACGGTCAGTGGTGCGGTCTCCGGCAGCAGCTCGGCCAGCCGCTCGACGGTGAGCCACACGCGCAGCCACGCCCAGGTGGCGTCGGTACGGGCCCAGACGCCGAGGTTCGCGTCGCCGCCCTTGTCGCCCGACCGCGCCCCCACCAGCTCGCCCAGCGCCCCCCGCCGGGTGCGGTTCGGGTGCAAGGAGGGGCCCCCTGTTAACGCATTCTGTTGCACAGGGGGCCCCTGCGAACACGTCACCGGCGGGGGCGCGATCGGCACCCGCTCGCCCGACGGCAGCACGGCCACGTGCTCGACGGCGTCCTGCGGCACGGCGTCGGCGGTGAACACGCCGTACGGGGTGGCGTCGCCGGGCAGGGTGGTGAGCGTGCAGCCCGGGTAGGAGGCCAGCGCCAGCTCCACCGCGGCGGCCGAGAACGCCCGCCCGGCCCGCGCCTTGTCGCCGTCGCGCAGGTGTACGTGCAGCAGCGCGCTCGCCGCCTCCGTGTCGCCCGCGTCCGGGTGGTCGGTGCGGGCCAGGACGAACTCCAGCCCGGGCGCGCCCACGGCCGCCTCGATCTGGCCCCGGACCAGGGCCGCCTTGGCCGGGATGTCCAGCCCGCACAGGACGAACGTCATCGAGTTGCGGAACCCGCCGAGGCGGTTCACCCCGACCTTGAGGGTGCCGGGCGGCGGGGTGCCCCGAACCCCGCTGACCCGCACCCGGTCCGGCCCGTCGGCGGTCAGCTCGATCGTGTCCAGCCGGGACACCACGTCCGGGCCCAGGTAGTGGGGGCCGCCCACCTCGTACAGGAGTTGGGCCGTGACCGTCTCCACCGTGACCGCGCCGCCGGTACCCGGGTGCTTGGTGACGACCGAGGAACCGTCCGGGTGGATCTCGGCGATCGGGAAGCCGGGGCGGTGGCCGCCGTCGGGCAGCTCGGTGAAGAAGCTGAAGTTGCCGCCGGTGACCTGTGCGCCGCACTCGATCAGATGCCCGGCCACTGTCGCCCCGGCCAACGCGTCGAGGTCGTCGCGTTGCCAGCCGAACCGGGCGATGGCCGGCCCGACCGCCAGGGACGCGTCGGTGACCCGGCCGGTCACCACGACGTCGGCCCCGGCGTCGAGGCACGCGGCGATCCCGAATGCCCCCAGGTACGCGTTCGCGGTCAGCGCGTCGGGGCGGGCCAGGGCGTCGCCCTCGACGTACCCGATGGCGGCGGTGAGGCCGAGCCGGTCGGCGAGCGACCCGATCGCGGCGGCCAGCCCGGCCGGGTTCGACCCGCCGGCGTTGGTCACGATCCGTACCCCCCGCTCCAGCGCCGTGCCGAGGCACCCCTCGAGCTGGCGGAGGAACGTCCTCGCGTAGCCGAGCCCGGGGTCGCGCAGCCGGTCCCGGCCGAGGATCAGCATGGTCAGCTCGGCCAGGTAGTCGCCGGTCAGCACGTCCAGCTCGCCGCCGTCGAGCATCTCCCGCCAGGCCGCCGACCGGTCACCGTAGAAGCCGGACGCGTTCCCGACCCGCAGCGGCGCGCTCACGCGACCACTCCGGGCCGGGTGCCCAGCGGCTCGCGGCAACTGCCCGGACCCGTCGGTCAGATCCGTACGCAGGTCCGTGAGGTCGACCATCGTGCCTCCAGGGGGCCGGGCGGGGC
>NZ_SMKJ01000258.1:0-10352 GCF_004348615.1 Micromonospora sp. KC207 | reverse complement strand
GCCCCCGCCCCCGCCCGCCGTGGTGCCGCTCGTCGTGAACCGCTATCCTCCCAGGCCAAGGGGGGACGACCGGCGCTGAGCCGATGCGACTGACAGGGATCTGACCCGTGCGCGTTTCCGCTCCCGACCCGCGAGAGGTCCGTGACGCCAGCCTGGACGAGCTGTCCCGGCTGGGGCTGCCGCTGCCACCGAGCCAGTTTCCCCTGGTGTGGGAGCCGGGCGACGAGATCGAGCTGCGGCCGACCGTCGAGATCGAGGCGCGCATCGCCGTGCTGCACGTGATCCTGGCCCGGTGTTTCGGCATGCCGGCGCAGGCGGCGATGAGCTGGCTGCTCAACTCCCACCTGGTCGACCTGGTCACCCCGCCGGAGTGGCAGTTCGTGATGGGCGGCCGGGGCGACCACCGGTCGTTCGTGCTGCACCACGACGCGCTGTTCTCGCTGGCCTGGGTGCTCGGCCTGGCCAAGCAGCTCGACCCGACGCTGCCGGTCGACGAGCGGCTGGTGGAGCGGCTGCCGCACATCGCGGGCGGGGAGAGCTTCCAGCAGTGGCGCTCCCGCATCCTGACCGCGCCCCAGCACCCGGCCGACGCGGCGGCCCTGCTCGACCTGCACTACTGCCTCGACTGGGCGTACCTGGAGCTGGAGCGCGACGGGCGGTCGTCGCCCGGCCTGGTCGACGCCAACGCGATCGGGCAGCGCCGGTGGGCGCTGGAGTGGGCGGTGGTCCTGCGCGGGCCCTACCACGAGGAGCCGCCGGGCTGGGAAGAGGTGGACCTTTCCACCTGAGCGGCGGGCCGCGCCCCGGTCAGCGGGGGCGGTACACGCCGAGCCGTACCGCGAGGGTCACCCGGACCGGCTCGGGTAGCGCGGCGATCCGGGCGGCGAGGGTGGCCGGGTCGGTGTGCCAGGCGCTGGGCCCCATCCCGACCAGGGTGGCCACCTGCGGACCGGTGAGTTCCAGCCGGGCCCGCAGCACGCTCCCGGCGGTCTGCTCGAAGTGGCCGGCCAGGCTCCCGGCGACCCGGTCCGCCTTGTCGGGGTCCACCTTCAGCAGGTCGAGCGAGTCGACCAGTTCGGCGAGGTGGTCCTCGGCGGGGGTGACCACGAGCAGCGCGCCGGCCGGGTGGAGCACCCGGCGGAACTCCGCGCCGTTGCGCGGGGCGAAGACGTCGAGCAGCACGGCGACGCTGGCGTCGGCCAGCGGAAGCCGCCGCCAGGTGTCGGCGAGCGCCGCCGCCGCGCGCGGGTGGGCCCGCGCGGCCCGGCGTAGCGCCGGCTTGGAGACGTCCAGGGCCAGGCCCACGGCGTCGGGCAGCGCCGCCAGCACCGCGGCGAGGTGCCGGCCCGTGCCCGCCCCGGCGTCCACCACCAGCGGGTACGTCCCGACGCCCCCCGTCCCGACGGCCGGCTGCCCGGCGGACGCGTCATGTCCAGCGGACGCATCCCGCCCGGCTTGGGCATCCCGCCCGGCTTTTCCGGCCGACGCGCCCGCTCCGGAGGCCTCCGGCGTGTGGTTCAGCGCGGCGAGCGCGGCGGCGGCGAGCGCGGCCGAGAGCGTGTCGTAGTGCCCGGCGGCGAGGAAGTCGGCGCGGGCGGCCACCATCTCGGCGGTGTCGCCCACGTGCGGGGCCCGCCCGGCGAGCAGGTCGACGTACCCCTGGCGGGCCACGTCGAAGCTGTGCCGGCGCGGGCAGCGCAGCGCCCGGGTGGTCCCGGCGGCGGCCTCGGTGAGCGGTTCCGCGCAGACCGGGCAACGCAGCCGGTCGACGATGCGGGGGTCCATCACCTGGACATCCTCCCAGCCGGTCGCGTCGGCGACCCGGTTGGTCGCTACTAGGGTCTGGGCATGGTCGCAATCTCATACGAGGACATCGTCAAGGTCCCCAAGGCGCTGCTGCACGACCACCTCGACGGCGGCCTGCGGCCGGCGACGATCGTCGAGCTGGCTGCCGAGGTCGGCCACGAGCTGCCCACCACCGACCCGGAAGCGCTCGGCCGCTGGTTCGTCGCGGCGGCGAACTCCGGTTCGCTGGAGCGGTACCTGGAGACGTTCGCCCACACCGTCGCGGTCATGCAGACCGCGCCCGCGCTGCGGCGGGTGGCCCGGGAGTGCGCGCTGGACCTGGCCGCCGACGGGGTCGTCTATGCCGAGGTGCGGTTCGCCCCCGAGCAGCACCTGGAGCGGGACCTGACCCTGGACGAGGTGGTCGAGGCGGTCGTCGCCGGGTTCGCCGAGGGCGCGGCGCTCGCCGCCGACGCCGGCCACCCGATCCGGGTCGGCACCCTGCTTACCGCCATGCGGCACGCCGCCCGGTCGCAGGAGATCGCCGAACAGGCGGTGCGGCACCGCGACGCCGGCGTGGTCGGCTTCGACATCGCCGGGGCGGAGGCGGGCTTCCCGCCCACCCGGCACCTGGACGCCTTCGAGTACCTGCAGCGCGAGAACTTCCACTTCACCATTCACGCCGGCGAGGCGTTCGGGCTGCCGTCGATCTGGCAGGCCATCCAGTGGTGCGGCGCGGACCGCCTCGGCCACGGGGTGCGCATCGTGGACGACATCAACCCCGGCGACCCGCCCGTGCTGGGCCGGCTGGCCGCGTACGTGCGGGACAAGCGAATCCCGCTGGAGCTGTGCCCGTCGTCGAACGTGCAGACCGGCGCGGCGGCGTCGATCGCCGAGCACCCGATCGGGCTCCTGCGCGATCTGCGGTTCCGGGTGACGGTGAACACCGACAACCGGCTGATGAGCGGCACCTCGATGTCCCGGGAGATGGCGCTGCTGGTGGAGGCCTTCGGCTACGGCTGGAAGGAGCTCCAATGGTTCACGATCAACGCGATGAAGAGCGCGTTCATCCCGTTCGACGAGCGGCTGGCCATCATCGACGAGGTGATCAAGCCGGCGTACGGGAAGCTGCTGGGCTGATCAGGGGTGGTGCGGGTGGCCGGCGAGCAGGTCGGCCACCCGGCGCAGCACCTCGCGGGCCGGGGCCGGGTGGGCGCCGAGCCCCGCCTGGCGGCGCAGCACCGCCGGCTCCGCGCGCAGCAGGGCCAAACCGCGCCGCAGCAGCACCCCGGGAGCCTTGCGCTGCTCGGCCAGGTCGCGGGCGAGCCGCCGGAAAAAGGTGGTGCCGCGCGGCCGGCGCAGCGCGTACGCCCCGGCGAGCAGCCCCCGCCGTCGACATTCCTCGACGATCTCGGCGGCGAAAATCCCTTCGGCGACGAAAAGTGGCGATCCGGCGACCTCGAATGTCCGGGTGGCCACCCGCCGGTCCGCGCCGATCGCATAAACCGGCACTTCGGCCTTGCCGTCCCGCGCCAGCCGGGCAATCGTTTCCACGGCCGCCCCGGCATCCCACGACTGAGGTGAGTCCCAGTCCACAAGACCGTTTTGACGCGGTAACGTAGGGTCATCACCGTCCTTGTAGAAGTCGTCCAAACAAAGAACAGGAAGCCCGGTTTGTCGGGCTATGTGCGACTTTCCGGAGCCCGAAGGGCCGGCGAGCAGGACGAGGCGGTGGGGGTGATCCATTACTGTCAGTCACTCCGGCTGGACGGATTGCGAGCAAATTGCATCAACATCTCATCACACCTCCGGCGACGGCCGGCCTGGGCTTTCTCTTTGGAACACGGCGTGATGGAATCTCGGAGGTCCGACCCGCCGGGTCGGTCGCTGAGCGTTGCCCGGGGCAACGCGCGAACGCTGTGATCGCGAGGGCGGTGACGTGAGCAAACGACCGAAGACGGCGGGTTCCTTCCTGTCGCGACTGCGTCGGCCGGTCGGCCGGCTCCGCGACATGCCGATCTGGTCCAAGCTCGGTCTCATCATGATCGTGCCGACCATCGCCACGGTCGTCGTCGGCACCAGTGGCCTCGTCGACAACCTGGAGACGTTGAACAACGCCAACCGCTCCGGCGACCTGGCCAATCTGGTGGGCTACTCGGGCGACCTGGTCAACAGCCTCCAGGACGAGCGCACCTCCGCGGTGTTGCTGCTCGGCGCGAGCGGCGACCAGGCCAAGGCGCAGTACCAGGAGGCGTACAACCGGGTCAACATCCGGGTCGACCAGGACAAGGTGCCGTACCTGCAACAGCGGGGGGAGGTCGACGACCTCCCGAACAGCCTGGAGAGCCGCCTCGACGGGATCGACCAGAACCTGAAGGACCTGCCCGGCACCCGCAGCCAGGTCTTCAACGGCAAGCTGAAGATCATCGACGCCATGCAGGCGTACGAGGGCCTGATCAACGACCTGCTCTCCATCCGCGACTCCGCCACCCACCTCGCCGGTGACAACGACCTGAGCGACCGGATGCGGGCCGCGGCAGCCGTCGCCCGGGAAAAGGAATTCCTCTCGGTCCGCCGGGTCGTGGTGCACCGGGCGCTGATCCAGCGCGAGCTGACCCCCATCCTGCGCACCGACTACATCGCCAGCGGCACCGGCCAGCAGCAGGCGCTGCAGAGCTTCAAGGCGGTGGCCAACCAGGCCGAGTCGGACCTGCACGACCAGACCGTCGCCGGCGGCGACCGGCGCGAGGCGCAGAACTACACCGGCTGGCTCGACGGCAACATCAACGGCAGCATGGCCGACGCGCCGTTCGGGCCGGACCAGTGGGACGCGGCCATGGTCGCCAACGCCAAACTGATCCGTACGGTCGAGGCGAGGCTCGACGGCGACGTGGTCAAGCAGGCCGACGCGCTCCGCTCCGACGTGCAGCGCACGGTGTTCCTCCAGACCGGCCTGCTGCTCGGCATGCTGCTGCTGGCCATCCTGTTCGCGTACCTGGTCGCCCGGTCGATGGCCCGCTCGTTGCGCGACCTGCGCCAGGGCGCGCTCAACATCGCCCAGTACGGTCTGCCCCAGGCCGTCGCCCGGCTGCGCGATCCGCAGTTTTCCAGCCAGCTCTCCCCGGTGCAGGCGGCCAACCAGATCGCCGAGCCGCTGCCGGTGCGCAGCAAGGACGAGTTCGGCCAGGTGACCGAGGCGTTCAACGCGGTCCACCTGGAGGCCGTACGGACGGCGGCGGAGCAGGCCGCGCTGCGCGCCTCCGTCGCGACCATGTTCGTCAACCTGGCCCGCCGTTCGCAGATCCTGGTCGACCGGCTGATCGGCCACCTCGACCGGCTGGAACGCGGCGAGGAGGACCCGGACCGGCTGGCCGAGCTGTTCCAGCTCGACCACCTGGCCACCCGGATGCGCCGCAACGACGAGAACCTGCTGGTGCTCGCCGGGGCCGACTCCACCCGCGTGCAGCGCGAGCCGGCGGCACTGATCGACGTGCTGCGGGCCGCCCAGTCCGAGGTCGAGCACTACACCCGGATCGAGTTCGGGGTGATCGACCGCGACATCGAGGTCGCCGCGCACGCGGTCAACGACCTGGTCCACCTGGTTGCCGAGCTGTTCGACAACGCGACCGCCTTCTCGCCGCCCGACTCGCAGGTGATGGTGGAGGCCCGCCGGGTCGGCGACCGGGCCAGCCTCTACGTCGAGGACCGGGGCATCGGCATCAGCGCCGAGCAGCTACACGACCTCAACGACCGCCTCGCCTCGCCGCCGCAGGTGGACGTGGCCGTCTCCCGGATGATGGGCCTGGTTGTGGTCGCCCGGTTGGCGTCCCGGCACGGGGTCAAGGTCGAGCTGCGGCCCGGCACCGACCGGGGGACCGTCGCCGACGTCACCCTGCCTACCACCGTGCTGGTGCCCCGGGCGCTCTCCGGCCGGTTCCAGCAGCCCGGCGCGCTGCCGGCCCCTCCCGCGTCGCTCACCAGCTCGCAGCCCGGCGGGGCCACCCCGGCCCTGGGTGCCTTCGCGGCCTTCGGCAACGGCCCGGCGACACCGGCGCCCACCCAGCGGCCGGGGCACTCGGGCAACCAGGTGACCCTGGGCGGCCGGTCGTTCGACCCGGCCTCGCGCAACGGCCACGGCACGCCCGCGTCGACCGGTTCCATGCGGTCGATGCCGGCCTGGTCGGACCTGACCGGGGCCAGTGGCAGCGCCGGCGGTGCCGCCGCCGACCGCACCTCGAATGGCCAGTCGAGCGACCCGCTGCCGCAGCGGCGGGCGTCCGGCGACGGCGCCCCGGCCAGCAGCGGCCAGCAGCCGGCCATCCCCCGACAGCTGCCGAGCAGCCCGGAGGCCCGGGGCTGGACCCCGCCACCGGTCTCGGTGCCGCCGGTGTCGGCACCGCCGGTTTCCGCCTTCCCGGTCTCGGGTCAGCCCGTCTCGGCCGCCCCCGTGTCCGGTCAGCCGTTCGGCACGCCCGTGTCCGGTCAGCCGTACTCGACGCAGCCGCTGCCCAGTCGGCCGGTCCCGTCGGCCCAGGCGCCCGTGGCGCCGCCGGCCTGGCCGCCGGTGGCCGCGCCGGAGCCGGTCACCCCGCCGGTGCCGGAGCGCCTCGCGGCAGCCCTGGACATGACCACGGAGCTGCCCCGGGTGCCGCGCACCGAGGTGCCGAGCGCGCCGGCCACCCAGCCGACGACCCCGCCCACGCCGACGCGGTCAACGCCCGTGCAGGCCCAGAACCGGCAGCAGCGGTACGCGGACGAGACGATGGAGCTGCCGATCTTCCGGGAGCTCGAGTCGGCCTGGTTCCGTACCCGCCGCTCGGGCTCGGAGGAGACGGCCGGCGTCGCCCAGCGCGCGACCAATGGCACCGGGAGCCCGGCGAACGCCGCCGTGACCCAACAGTTCTCCGCGGTCGACGTCACCGGCCGGCCCGTCCAGACACCAGCACCCGGGACGACAGGTAACGCACCGATGGCAGACACCCCGATGGCCGGAGGAATGCCGCGCGACAACGGGTCGCCGACCAACGGTGGCACCCGCCCCGGTCCCGCCGAGGGCTTCGCCGGCCGGCGGCCCACGCCGCAGGCCCACGCCTGGCAGACTGCCGCGGACGACGGCTGGCGGGCCGCCTCGGCGGCCACCGAGGTCCCGGTGGCGGAGACCACCCGCAAGGGCCTGCCGAAGCGGGTGCCGATGGCCCAGCTCGTGCCCGGCGGGGTGGAGAAGCCCACCACGTCGGTCCAGCGCCGTACGCCGGAGGGCGTCCGCGGTCTGCTCTCGGCATACCATCGAGGCGTGCAGCGTGGGCGTACCGAGCCCGACGGCAACCCGACCAACCCGGAGGCAGCTCCGGGTGGGCAGCAATCCTCGCAGTCTGGCTCAGGCCCGGTGGCCGGGAGCGGGCAGAAGGAGCAACAAGGATGACAACTACGCAGGATCTCGGTTGGCTGCTGGCCAACTTCGCCGACCGGGTGCCCGGTGTCGCGCACGCGGTCGCCGTCTCCGCGGACGGTCTGCTCCTGGCGTCGTCACGAGACCTTCCGCGTGACCGGGCCGACCAGCTCGCCGCGATCGCGTCCGGGCTGGTCAGCCTGACGCAGGGAGCGGCACGCTGCTTCGAGGGCGGCGCGGTGCTGCAAACCGTGGTCGAGATGGACAACGGCTTTTTGTTCCTGATGTCCATCTCGGACGGCTCGTCCTTCGCCGTGCTCGCCGCCCGTAGCTGCGACGTCGGGCAGGTCGGATACGAGATGGCCCTCCTGGTCGACCGGGTGGGCGACGCGTTGACCCCGCAGCCGCGTACGACTGTGGGGATGATGGGCTGACCCACGCGCTGGCCGGTGGGTCGGGCGGGGTGGCAAGGACGAGAACGACGGGTTCCACCGGGTTCAGCCGGTGTCGGGGACGAAGGAGGTGAGCGGCGACATGGATCGTGACGAGCCGACTGGCGCGTTGGTCCGTCCGTACGCCGTCACCCGCGGTCGTACCCGCCCTCGGCTGGACATCGCGTTGGAGGCGCTCGTCGAGACGACGGTGCGCGGTCGGGCCGCTGCCAGTAGCAACGGTGGCCAGGGCCGAGAGCACCAGTACATCGCCGCGCTGTGCGACGGACGCGTGCAGTCGCTTGCCGAGATCGCGGCGCGGATGCAGCTCCCGCTCGGCGTGGCTAGGGTGCTCATCGCCGACATGGCGACGGACGGCCTGGTCGCAGTCCACGAGCCGACCATCCTGGACGACTCCGACGACGCGGTGGGCACTGAACTGCTGGAGAGGGTGCTGAGTGGACTTCGCAGGCTCTGACATGTCGCACCGCCCGCCCGTCCCGAGCGGGCGCGTGACGTCGGCGAAGATCGTTATCGCCGGTGGGTTCGGCGTCGGCAAGACGACGCTGGTCGGCTCGGTCTCGGAGATCACGCCGCTGACCACCGAGGCGATCATGACCTCCGCCGGCGTGGGCGTCGACGACACCCGGCAGGTGCCGGGCAAGACGACGACCACGGTGGCGATGGACTTCGGCCGTATCTCGATCGACCGGGACCTGATCCTGTATCTGTTCGGCACCCCCGGCCAGACCCGGTTCTGGTTCATGTGGGACGAGCTGGTCCGGGGCGCCATCGGCGCAGTGGTCCTGGTCGACACCCGGCGGCTGGCCGACTGCTTCGCGGCCATCGACTTCTTCGAGCATCGGCGGCTGCCGTACCTGGTGGCCATCAACTGCTTCGACGGCATGCAGTACCACGACCCGCAGGACGTCCGGGACGCGCTCGCGATCTCGCACGACGTGCCGGTGGTGGCCTGCGACGCCCGGAACCGGGAGTCGACGAAGCACGTGCTGATCTCGCTTGTCGAGTACGTGCTCACGATGCGCCGCTCGCGCGCGGTCGCGCCGGCCTGATCGACGACGGGACGCGCCCGACGACCGGCACCCGCCGGGCCGTCGGGCGCGTCCGGCTGTTTCGGGACCGGCTGGAGGCGAACTCGACGTTACCGGCGGGCGGCCGGCGCTCGATTCCGTAGGGCTAGCCCATTCCGTAGGGCGGCTCAGGAGCGGCCCTGACAACGCCTGTGCGCCCCGACCGCCCCGCGACCTTCGGGGGGGAAGGCCACTAGCCGTCACCGTCCCTGCGGGACGTCAGGCGGCCGGCCGAGGCCGCTCTTCGGTGTGGTTTCACCGGTCGGTCGGGTGGGCGTCGGGTTGCTGCGGCCGTACGCCAGCACGGCGGGGCGCGGCCGGGGCGGCGGTGCCCGCCACCCCGGCGCGGTGGTCAGGAGCGGTAGCCGGCGGACCGGTACTCGTACTCCCGGTCGTCGTCCCGGTCGCCGGTGTCCCGGGTGAAGTCCCAGCCGCCGGCCGCCTCGCGGCCCGGCCGGCCGCCGACGGCGAACCCGCCGATCTCCTGCCCGCGACGCCAGCCCCGGAAGTAGCCGGTCGTGTTCTCGGCGAGGCTGGCCGCGTCGCGGACTATCCGTAGGGGACGCTCTTCGCGCAGGGGGGAGCCCGGAACCAGGTTGGCCTGCGGCACCCGCTTGGGCAACCCGGCCTTGGTATCGGCGCCCACCGCCGGGCGGGCGGCCTGCTCGGCGGCCTGCCACCCGGTGTCGGCGGTGCTCGACCAGTCCATCTCGGACTCGTCGCCGTGCCCGACGAACCAGGCCGACTTGGCGGCGGCGAAGATCAGCAGGTCGCCGTCGCCCTCGTCGGAGATCGGCGGGGTACGCCGCTCCATCGGCGCGGACCGTGGCGATTGCGGCGGGGCGGTCCGGTGTTCCATGTCGGGCCGTTGCTCCAACGGGACCCGCTGACCCAGCGGGGACCGGTGTTCCACGGGGGTCCGCTCGGGGCGGGGCTCCGGCGCGGGACGGCCGGCGCGGGCTGCCTCGCCGCGGTCGACCAGCCGCAGCGGCGGGGGCTCCAGGCGCGGGTTGGCGGCCTGGCCCGGCCCGTCCTGCAGCGCCCGGTCGGCCAGCGGTGGCGGCTCGACCAGCCGCAGCATCGGTGGCTCCTGGGGCAGGTCGTCGGCGAGCCAGGGCGGGGTGACCCGGCCCTCGGCCGGCGGGACCACCTGGGTCGGCGCGTCGATCTGCCGCTTCGCCCGATCCTCAAAGGGCCGCCGCGCGACGGGATTGTTCGGTGAGCTGTCGGCGGGGTCCTCGGGGTTGTTGATTAGCGGCCAGTTCGCCCGCGAGCCAGGGGGAGCGGACTCCTGGCCGGGACGCGGGGTCGGCACCGGGACGCTCAGGTCGGTGGCGCTGAAGCCGCCGGTGGGCGGCGGCGCGGACTCGCCCGTCGTCTTGGGGCGAGGCGGGACGATGGTGCGCTGCCGCTCCGCCCGCGCGTTCTGGATCGCGGCGGTGGTCAGCGTGGGCCGGAACGGCTCACCGGCCTCGGCCGGCGGCACGGACCCGCGCTCGCGCTGGCTCGGCGCGATCGGGGTGATCCCCGGTGGCGGGGGCGGCGGCGCGGAGACCGGCCGGTTGGCAGGGTTGTCGATCAGGCGGCGCGGCTCGGGCGACGGCGGGCCGGAGACCGGCGGGGTGGCCGAGGCGGCCGGGGTGATCGGGCGCGGGG
>NZ_SMKJ01000257.1:0-10434 GCF_004348615.1 Micromonospora sp. KC207 | reverse complement strand
GGGCCGGGACGCGCTCGGCCAGCCGGGGGGCCAGCACCGCGCCGAGGACCGGTGCGTCGACCTGCTCGAACTGGTGGATCGCGGCGGTGATCTCGCTGCTGCGCGTCTGCCCGCCCTCGATCACCAGGATCACCCCGTTGACGTGCCGGGCCAGCGCCTGCGCCTCCACCGCCGTCGTCGGCTGGGCCGTCTCGACCAGCACGTGGTCGAAGCGGGCTGCCAGCTCTCCGAGCACCTCCAGCATGGTGGCGACCGGCAGCTCCACCTCGGTGTCGAGGTTGCCGGGGAACAGCACCCGGAGCTGGCCGAGGCCGGGGGCCGGGGTCAGCGCGGTCAGCGCCGACACGTCGTGGCGCAGCACGTCGGCCAGGGTGTGCCGGGGCTTGACCCCGCCGAGCATCGCGGGAAGCGGCGAGTCCCGCTTGGTCGTGACCACCGCGACCTGCGCGCCGGTGCGGGCGTACGCGGCGGCGAGGTTGCCGACCACGAAGCCGGCCGCCGGGCCGGGCGAGGTGTCGGTGAGCAGCAGCAGGCGTCCCCGGCCGGGCTGCGGCTCGGGCATCGTCGACAACAGCACGTTGCGTAGCCGGCCCAGTTCGCGGGAGACCTCGTGGCCCGGCGGCAGGATGGTCAGCCCGGCCTGGCGGTTCGGCAGCTCCAGCAGCATCGGCAGGCCGAGCCGGTCGGCGACGTCCCGGCCGCGCCGGACCCGGGTGTCGAGCCGGTCCAGCACCAGGGCGACCACGATGCCGAACAGCAGCCCCGCGCCGAGGCCGCTGGCCAGGTTGAGGGTGGTGTTCGGGGAGCTGGGCTTCCGGGGCAGCGGCGCGTCCGAGATGATCTCGCCGGGGTCGAGCGCGGTGCTCAGCAGCGGGCTCAGCCGGCTGTTGAGGCTGGCGAGCTGGTTGGTCAGCACGTTGCGGTCGGCCTCGGCCCGGGCCCGCTCCACCGAGTTCGGCGGAGCGGCGGCGATCTTGCCGGCGACGGCGGCGAGCTGCTTGTTGGTCTCGGTGATCTGCTGCTTGAGCGCGGTGGTCTCGTTCTCCAGCGACCGGGTGGCCGTCGCCAGCCGCAGGTCCAGGTACGCCTGGGCGAAGGAGTGCGAGCCGGCCTGAGCGGCCTCGGGGCTGCCCGCCTCGAACACGATCTGGAGCACCTGGCTGTTCGGCGGCACGGTGACCGACAGCGACCGGACCAGGTCCTCGGCGGGAAGATTGGTCTTCAGTAGAGCCTGGGCCCGCTCGGCGACGACCAGGGAACGGACGACCTGCGCCTCGGTGTCGAGGTTGACCTTGGCGCCGGGGTTGGCGTCCGGGCCGACCTGGCGGACCAGCAGCGACGTGGTCGACACGTACGTGCGGGTCTGCACCTGGCTGACCAGCATGCCGGCACCCGCGCCGAGTAGCGCGGCCACCACGAGGAGCCACCATCGGCGGCGAAGCCACTCGATGTAGGTCATCAGCGTGGGGCCGTCTGAGTCGCGCAGATCGGCGTGGTGAGACGAGGGCATCGGGCTGTGTCGCTCCCTTTGGACCGGACCGGCCAGTCGTCCGTGGCGAGCGGTGCCACGGCGAACCTTGAGTCTCCCTGATCCGAGCGGTCAGGGGAAGCCGACGAAGGTTCGCTTCTCAGCGGCGGCGTCGCGGGGGAGGATGAGCGGGTGCGGTTTTGCTACCACATCCAGAGCCACCGGTCACCCGAGCAGCTGAACCGGCTGGTACACGCGGTGAAGAAGTACAGTCCGGACAGCATTGTGCACGTCAGTCACGACGTGAACGGCGCCCCGCTGGACCTCGCCGAGCTGCGGTCACTGCCCGACGTCGTCGTGCAGATGCACGAGGGTGGATACGGTGACTTCAGTCATGTAGACCGCTACATGGCTGCCGTCGACTGGCTGAACGACGAGGGGGTGCAGGTCGACTGGCTGGTGAACATCACCGGTCAGGACTACCCCCTCCGCCCGCTCGGCGAGTGCGAGGCCGAGCTGGTCGCCTCGGGCGCCGACGGGTTCATGGAGTACTGGGACGCGAATGGGCCGGACAGCCACTGGCCACGCAGCCGGGTCCGCTCCCGCTACCACTTCCAGCACCGGCGGCTGCTCCGGCTCAGCCCCCGGGGCAAGAAGCTGCTCCGCCCGCTCCAGGCGGTCAACCGGGTGCAGCCGCTGGTCCGGGTGCACGTGTCGTACGGGCTGGCGGTCGGCCGCCGGGCCCGCACCCCGTTCGGGGACGACCTGCGGCTGCACGGCGGGTCGGCGTTCTCCTCGCTGAGCTGGCCGGTGGTGGCCTACCTGCGGGAGTACTTCGACCGGCGGCCGGACGTGGTGGAGTACTTCCGGCACTGCCTCTCCCCGGTCGAGGCGGTCTTCCAGACCATCGTGTGCAGCGCCGACCGCTTCGACCTGGTGCCAGACTGCAAGCGCTACTTCGACTTCCGCAACAGCACCTTCAACCACCCCAAGTCGCTGACCGCCGAAGATCTGCCCCGCGCGCTGGCCAGCGGGGCGCACTTCGCCCGCAAGTTCGACTACGAGCGGGCCCCGGAGCTGCTCGACACCCTCGACGCCCACCTGGCCGCCGCCGCCGGGTAAGGAGGGGCCCCCTGTTAACGCTTTCGGTACAGGAAGGGCCCCTTCCTAACGCCTTCGGCCGAGCCGGTCCCGACGCCTTCGGCCGAGCCGGTCCCGACGCCTTCGGCCGAGCCGGGAGCCGGCCGGCCCGAGTCGGACGCCGAACAGGGGCGTCAGCGGTAGCCGTAGCGGCGGCGCATCGGCCAGGTCATCGCCCCGACCAGGCGGCGGGGGCCCGGGGCGTACTCGCGGCGCCACTTCTCGTCCAGCGCCAGGGTGATCGGGCCGCTACGCATCCGGATCCGCCCGCCGGCCACCGCGTGTGAGCCTGCCTGCTCGAACTCGTTGTCCCGGAGGAACTCCAGCGGGTCGACGACGCTGGTCACGTCGGCGGTCAGCGCCGCGATCCGGCCCAGCTCGCCGCGCGGGTCGCGGACCAGGTCCTCGTACCGGACGGTGACCCGGGGCACGCCACGGCGGCCCAACGCGGCGACCATCGCGTTGACGGTGACCCAGCGCCGGGCGGTCAGCCGCGCCGACCGTTGGTTCATCCGCCCCTTGGTCGAGGTGCCCTCGGGCAGCTCCACCACCTGGCTCCACGAGTACGCCACCCCGCGCGGGTCGCGCAGCACGTGCACCAGCCGCAGGTCGACCTGCGGAGTCCGGGCCAGGATGTACGCCAGCGACGGGCGCTTGGTGGAGTCGACCACGACCCGCGCCCCGGACACCTCCCCCACCGCCCGGTAGAGCCTCGTCAGCAGCTCGGTGTAGCGGTCCAGGTCCCGCCGGAAGGCAGCGGACATCCCCGGGCTCACGATCAGCGGGATCTTGGCGGTGGCATCGACCCGGCGTTGCAGCGCCCGTACGTCGGCCACGTCGATCTGTGACCACCCGCCGTACGCCCGCCGGCCCACCTCGCCCCAGAACGGGCACGCGTCGAAGTGCTCACCGCAGGCGCACCGGAAGTTCCGCTCGACACCGGACTGCCACAGGTAGAACAGCTCGCCGACGTCGCAGTGCCCGACGAACTGGCCGAGCATCAAATCGAGCAGTGTGGAGCCACTGCGCGGCATGCCGCAGACGTAGAGGACGGTGACCGGGTCGGGGGTCACCCCGTTGCCGGCACCCTGCGCTGCCTCGGCCGTCTGGTCGGTCATCCGCTATCCCCTCGCCCCGGTGGATGTCAGCGGCAGTCTAGGCGCGGGACGGGGGAACTCGGCATTGGCGAAAGGTCCTGCTGGCAACCATCCGACAGGTCGGATGATGATGAGCGCCACTTATGTTTCTGTTCGCAGGGCCGCTACATTGTGGCGGCGTCGCGCCGTCCGGTCGACCGCCCCCGGTGGGCGCGTCCCGGGGCGCGGTGGGGCCCTCGGGAGGCGGGTGTACGTGGAGTCTGGTGAAGTCATGCTCGTCGGTTCCAGCGGCGGGCACCTCGCCCAACTGGTGGCGCTCGCACCGTGGTACCGCAACCGGGCCCGCTCCTGGGTGACCTTCGACACCCCGGACGCCCGATCACTGCTCGACGGCGAGGACGTGGTCTGGGCGTACCACCCGACCACCCGTAACCTGAAGAACCTGGCCCGCAACCTCTGGCTTGCCGTGCGGGTGTTCCGCGGGCGGGATGTCGCCGCGGTGGTCACCACCGGTGCCGGGGTCGCAGTGCCCTTCGTGGCGGTGGCCCGGCTGCGCGGCATCCCCACGGTCTACATCGAGGTCTACGACCGGATCGACACCCCGACGCTCTCGGCCCGGCTGTGTCGACCCTTCCTCTCGGCGATGCTCGTGCAGTGGGAGGAGCAGCGCCGGCTCTATCCAAAGGCGACCGTGGTGGGAAACCTGCTGTGAACCTGCCGATTCCGCGTCAGCGCGGCGACTCCCCGGCCCCCCGCACGATCCTGGCCATGGTCGGCACGGACGTGCACCGTTTCGACAGGCTGGTCGACTGGCTGGAGCGCTGGCACGCCGGCCGGGACGCCGCCGCGCCGGAGGTCCGACTCGTCGTGCAGCACGGGCGCAGCCGGGCGCCCCGGCTGCCGGGCGCGGTGCCGTTCCTGGCCCACGACGAGCTCCAGCGAACAATGACCGAGGCGGACCTGGTGGTCTGCCACGGCGGTCCCGCCACCATCACCGAGGCACGCCGGCACGGGCACCTGCCGATCGTGGTGCCCAGGAACCCGGCCCACCACGAGCACGTCGACAACCACCAGCAGCTCTTCTCCCGCCGGCTCGGCTCGGCCGGGATGGTCCGGCTGGCCGAGTCCGAGGCCGACCTGGTCGAGGCGCTGGACAAGGGCGTGGCGGACCCGCTGACGTACGCCCTGGCCGCCGACCCGGACCTGCCCGACCCCCGGGTCGCCGCCGCCACGGCGGTTGGCCGGATCGTCGAGGACCTGGTCCGCGCCAGCCGGGAACCCGGGCGGCGCAGGTGGCGGCGGTGAGTGCCCGGGTGCTCTTCGTCGGCGGGCTGGGGCGTAGCGGCTCCACCCTGTTGGAGCTGATCCTCGCCCAGCATCCCGACGTCTGCGCGGTCGGCGAGGTGGTGCACCTGTGGGAACGGGCGCTCGGCGGCGACGAGCGGTGCGGTTGTGGGGAGCGGTTCACCGCCTGTGACTTCTGGCAGCGCGTCGGCGAGCACGCCTTCGGCGGCTGGTCGGCGGTCGACCGCGCCGACGTGCTGGCGCTGAAGGACGCCGTCGACCGGACCCGGCACATCCCCCGGCTGGCCCGGGCCGAGCTGCCCGCCGCACAGCTCGACGAGGTGCGCCGCTACGCCGACCTCTACACCCGGATCTACGCCGCGGCAATGGCGGTGACCGGCGCGCGGCTCGTGGTGGACTCCAGCAAGCACGCCTCCACCGCGTTCGCGCTGCGCTGGGCCGACGACCTCGATCTGCGGGTGCTGCACCTGGTGCGGGACAGCCGGGCGGTGGCGTACTCCTGGGCGAAGCAGGTGCGCCGGCCCGAGGTGGTGGACGCCGAGGCGTACATGCCGACCTTCTCGCCGTTCACGGTGAGCAAGTTGTGGACCGCGCAGAACGCCGCGTTCCACCTGCTGGCCACCCGCGTGCCGGTGGTCCGGCTGCGCTACGAGGACTTCACCGCCGACCCGCGCGGCACGATCGCCCGGCTGCGCCGCTTCGCCGGCCTGCCCGACGACCCCGGCGCGCTGCGGGTGCTGGACCCGTCGCCCGCGCCGCTGCGCCCGGCGCACAGCATCGCCGGCAACCCGCTGCGGTTCAACGCCGGCCCGCTGCGGGTCCGGCAGGACGACGCCTGGCGCACGGCCCTGCCGTCGCGTAGCCGGGTGGTGGTGAGCGCCGCGACGCTGCCCCTGCGTCTGCGGTACGGATACGTCGGCCTCGGCCGCCAGGGCCCCACGGAGGCGCAATGACCGAGCCGGTGCACGACACGGACGCGACGACCGAGCCGGTCGGCGGGTACCCGTCGGTGACCGCGGTGGTTCCCACCCGGGACCGCCCCGAGCTGCTGCGCAAGGCCCTCGACGCGATTCTCGGTCAGGACTACCCCGGCCGGGTGGACGTGTTGGTCGTCTACGACCAGTCCGAGCCGGACCGGTCGCTGGCCGACGACCCCCGGATCACCGTGCTGGTCAACCAGCGCACCCCGGGCCTGGCCGGCAACCGCAACACGGGCATCCTGGCGGCCACCGGTGACCTCGTGGCGTTCTGCGACGACGACGACGAGTGGCTGCCCGGCAAGCTCGCCGCGCAGGTGGCGGCGCTCGCCGCCGCGCCCGACGGCGCGTTCGTGAGCTGCGGCATCCGGGTCGACTACGACGGCCGCCAGGTCGACCGGGTGCTGCCGGTCAACCGGGTGCCGCTGGCCGCCCTGCTGCGGGACCGGCACACCGAGCTGCACCCGTCGACGTTCCTGATCCGCCGGGAAGCGCTGCTCGACGGCATCGGGCTGGTCGACGAGGAGATCCCGGGCAGCTACGCGGAGGACTACGAGTTCCTGCTCCGGGCCGCCCGGCACGCCCCGCTGGTCAACCTGGTCGAGCCGTACGTGACGGTGCGCTGGCACAAGCGGTCGTACTTCGCCCAGCGCTGGGAGACCATCTCCGTGGCGTTGCAGTGGCTGCTCGGGCGGTACCCGGAGTTCGCCACCGTGCCGGCCGGCGAGGCGCGGGTCAGCGGCCAGATCGCGTTCGCCCAGGCGGCGCTGGGCAACCGGGGCGAGGCCGTGCGCTGGGCGCGGCGCACGCTGTCGCGCAACCCCCGGGAGCCGCGCGCGTACCTGGCCCTCGCCGTGGCCAGCCGGGCCGTCGACCCCGACCGCGTCCTGCGTACGCTGCACAAGCGCGGCCGGGGGATCTGAGCCCGGTCAGGAGGCGGCGCACCAGGCCCGCCACGCCTCCCGGCTCGGCGCGTCGGTGAGCCGGAAGTCGCCTCCGGCGACCTCGTAGTCGTAGTACGCCACCCACAGCGGGCGTTGCCCGTCGAGGTACCGGCTCATCGACCGGATCCAGGCGGCCCGGCCGGTGCCGCTGCTGTCCCCGGCGATGCGGACGCTGCCGGTCTCGGCGAGCCCCCACGGCTTCCCCAGCGCCTTCGACTTGTTGATCATCGGGGTGAAGACCTGCGCCGGGTCGGTGTACCGGTCGTACTTGCCGCCGCTGTTGTAACAGTCCCAGCCGAGCACGTCGATGGCGTCGCCACCCGGCCAGTAGTCCTCGAAGGTGCGCCGGGAGTTCGGGTTGAGCGTCCAGCACATCAGGATCAGCGTGGACCGCAGCCGGGCGTTGCCGGCCCGGTCGGCGAGACCGGCGAGGCGTTTCCACGCGGCCCGGTACTGGGCGGCGGTGTACGAGCCGCGCTCGACGTCGTCCTCCGGCTCGTGGAAGTACGACCAGTACACGTCGAGATCCCGGGGGACGGAGCGGAACCAGGCGGCGAGCCGCGAGTCGTGCTTGCCGGCGGCCACCTCGCCGGGCGGCGCCTTGAACGAGACCACCACGGTCCGGTCGGCGACGTCGGCGCGGCTGCCCGACCAGGACGGCGGCAGCCCCGGGTAGAAGACCCGGACCATGCGCAGCGGGCCGTAGCTGCGGTCCGAGCGGGCCAGCCCGGCGGCGAAGCTCTCCCCGCTCTTGAGGTAGATGCTCGCCCCGGGCAGCGTGTTGCGGCCGCCCGGGAAAGCGCCGGACGTGGCCCCGCCGCTGACGCTCGGGCTCGGCGAGCCCGACGCGGGGCCCGCGCCGAAGCCCTCGTTGCCGCTCGGCGTCGGGCGGGTGCCGGGGGCCGCCGGGCCGAGTCCGGCGTTGCCGCCGGTGGCGTCGGTGGCCGTCGGGGAGGGCCCGCCGGGCAGGTCCCCGTTGGTGGCCAGGGCGACCGTGGTGCCCAGCACGAGCGCGCCGGCGGTCAGCGGGAGCAGCCACCAGCGGCCGAGCCGGTGCCGCGGCGGGGTCGGGTCGGGGGCGGCGAGGGTGGGCGCGGCGATGGGACCGGAACTCATGACCCTCCTCTGTTCGGCGGTGCCGGAGCGGGCGTCGTCAACGGTAGCGGTCGATGGCCGCGAGCAGGGACTCCGCGTGCTCCGGACGGCAGACCAACAGGTCCGGAAGGCGCGGGTCGTCCCGGTTGTAGCGCAGCGGTGAGCCGTCGATCCGGGACGCGTGCATGCCGGCGCCGAGGGCCACGGCGACCGGGGCCGCCGAGTCCCATTCGTACTGGCCCCCGGCGTGCACGTACGCGTCGACCTGGCCGGTGACCACCGCGCAGACCTTCACCCCGGCCGAGCCCATCGGCACCGCGCGGGCGCCGATGCCCTCGACCAGTTCGCTCACGAACGCGGGCGGCCGGCTGCGGCTCACGGCGATCCGCAGCGGCCCGTCGACGGGCGGTGCGGTCGGGACCCGGTTGCCGAGGACCAGCGGCGTGCCGCCGGGGCCGGTACGGGCCGGCATGCCGACCGCGCCGGCGACCAGCGCGCCGTCCGGGGCGGCCGACCGCTGCCAGAGCGCCACGTGCACCGCCCAGTCGTCGCGCCCTTGCTCAGAGAATTCCCGGGTGCCGTCCAGCGGGTCGATGATCCACACCCGGTCCGCCGTGAGCCGGGTCGGCCGGTCCCCGGCGGACGGGTCGTCGGCCCAGGCCCGCCGGCTGTCCGCCTGCTCCTCGGAGAGCACCGCGTCGGCCGGGCGCCACCGGGCCAGGGCGGTCGACATCAGGTCGTGCGAGACCTTGTCCCCCGCGTCCTTGAGGGCCTTCGGGTCGGCGAAGCCCTGCTCGGCGCGGAGCGCGGTCAGCGCCACGCCGGCCTCGCCGGCCAACCACTCGGCGAACGCCTGGTCGTCGAGCCGACCCGTACCGTCCTCGGTCACGTGAACCTCACCACTCCTTCGGTGCCACCGCCGGCCCGTGTCCCCGGGCACCGCGCGGACGCCTATCCTTCGGCGGTCGCGCGGGCGCGGCCAGACACTGGTCCGATAATCGACACCGAGAGTGTCGCGTACCTCCGGTGGTCCCCGCTTCGGCCGTTCGCAGCCCGTCCACTGCCCGCATGTTGAACTTGGCGTGTATGCCGGTCGGACCGCCCGGACCAGGCCCTAGGCTCGTCCGCATGACTGCCGAGCAGCTGATCTCCTTCGCCCGTGGCGCTCCCTCGCTGGACATCGTGGATGTCGAGGGGCTCAAGGCCGCCGCCGTCCGCGCCTTCGACGCCGACCCAGCCGGGGTCACGGCGTACGGCACCTCCGTCGGGTACCCGCCCCTGCGGAAGTGGATCGCGGAGAAGCACGGCGTCGAGGCCGATCAGGTGCTGGTCACCAACGGCTCGCTCCAGGCCGACGCGTTCCTCTTCGACCACCTGGTCCGGCCGGGCGACGCGGTCGTGGTGGAGCGTCCCACGTACGACCGGACGCTGCTGAACCTTCAGCGGATGGGTGGCGAGATCCACGGCGTGACGGTTCAACCGGACGGCCTGGACACCGCCGAGCTGCGCAAACTACTGGAGTCCGGGGTCCGGCCGAAGCTCGCCCACGTCATCCCCAACTACCAGAACCCGGCCGGCGTCACGCTGTCGCTGGACAAGCGGCGGGAGCTGCTCGACCTGGCCGCCGAGTACGGCTTCACCCTCTTCGAGGACGACCCGTACGCCGACATCCGGTTCCGGGGCGAGCCGCTGCCCTCGATGCTGTCGATGGACACCCGGGGCGTGGTGGTGCACGCCTCCAGCTTCACCAAGACGGTCTGCCCGGGCGTGCGGGTCGGGTACCTGGTCGGGCCGGCGGACCTGATCAGCGACATCGCGAAGAAGGCCACCAGCCTCTACATCTCGCCCGGCATGGTGTCCGAGGCGATCGTGCACCAGTTCTGCGTCTCCGGTGACATCGCCCGCTCGATCGAGAAGGTCAGCGCCGCCCTGGGTGAGCGGGCCCGGGTGCTCGCCGAGTCGTTGCGCCGGCACATCCCCGAGGCGCGTTTCGTCGAGCCGGACGGGGGCTACTTCCTCTGGGTCGAGCTGCCCGAGGACGTCCTGGTCGACCGCCTCGCCCCGGCGGCGGCGGAGCGCGGCGTGGCGGTCGTCAAGGGCAGCGACTTCGTGCTCGCCGGCGGGCAGCACGCGCTGCGGCTGGCCTTCTCGGCGGTCACGGCGGACCGGATCGACGAGGGTGTTCGCCGGCTCGCGGAGGCAATGGCGGCCGTCCGCGGCTAAATTACTGTCAGATTTCTGACAGAAGCGCGGTGTGGGCCGGGTGGGGCCTCCCGCCCGGCCGGCCGAAAGCCCACAATGCTGCGAGCGCTGCTCATCTCTGCCGGCTGCCTGCCCCGACGCGGGCCCGACGGCCCCGACCAGCGGCGCGTAGGCACTACCCCCGCCCCCAAGGGCGCCGGGTGGGC
>NZ_SMKJ01000256.1:0-10438 GCF_004348615.1 Micromonospora sp. KC207 | reverse complement strand
GCCGTAAACACCGCCGCCGGAGGGTCGGCCGCGACCGGCCGGCCGGCCGGTGCCGCCGTACACGCCGCCGGAGGGCGCCCGCGCTCCGGCGGCGGGGGCCGGGGCGGCACCGTAGCCGCCGGCCGGCACGCCTCCGTAGACCCCACCCCGACCACGGTCGCCCCCGGGCGGCGGGCCGTCGACGGGTCGCCCCCGGCCGGGTCCACCCGGGCCGGCGTTCAGCGGGAACTCGTTCCGCTCGGGCAGGTCGGGGCCGCCCCTGGACTCGTCGGGCGGCACGGGGCGCTGGCGGGCCCGGAGGATGCCGAAGATCCCCGCGCCGACCATCAGCGCGCCGATCACGCCGACCGCCGCGATCAGGTACGTGATCTCGTCGAGGCTCAGCCCCTCCATCCAGGACTTCTCCGCCGCCGGCTTCGGTGGGCCGGCGTCGCCGCCGGTCAGCGCCTCGGCGCCGGTGGTGGCGGGGGTGTAGGCGAGGATCTCGATGGCCTCGTCCTGGCCCAGCTCGCCACCGTCGGAGACGGTCACGAACGACTTGCCGTCCGGGGTGTAGGAAATCGCCTCGCCGAACGGATCCGTCAGCGGGGTCACCCGGGGCTTACCGCCGGTCAGCGCGCCGACGATGTCACCGCCGGTGACGTCGTACTCGAAGGCGTCCGCGTACGTGCGCAGCACCACCTTCGTGCCGTCGGGCGAGCGGGCGGCACCGGTGATGGCGACCCGGCCGATCGTGTTGAGCACGTTCGGGGTGTTCGTCTTCGGCAGCGAGACCTCGCCGACCCTGCTCATCGGCACGGGGTCGGTGTCGCCGCTGCTGAGCTTGCCCTCCGGGGTGAAGATCTCGGCCTTGCCGGTGGCCACCTTCGTGATGATCAGCGGCTTGCCGTCGTCGCCGATCAGCAGCGCCTCGGCGTCGTGCGGCTTCTTCTCCGGGTACGACAGCCGGTGCAGCACCGGCCGGGCCGACCCGTCGACCGGCATGCTCCACACCGCCACCCGCTCCCGCCGCTCGGTGCTGGTGATGTTGTCACCGATGTCGGCGATCCAGAGCTTCTCGCCGTCCGGCGAGAGGGCCAGGTCCTCGGTGTCCAGCGGCCCGTTGCCCGAGTAGCGGACCGGCTCCCCCGCCAGCTTGCACTTGGTGTCGAGGAAGAAGACCCGCTTACGCTGCTCGATGGTGGTGCCGTCGTTGATCACGACGTACCCGGTCTTTGTCGCCACCAGGCCGGAGAGCTCCCGCAGCCGCTCGTCGGTGATCGCGCAGCGCTTCTTGCCGGGCGTCGGCTCGGGGGCTGCGGCCCCGAGGGCGGGCGCGGCCAGAGCGACTCCGGTGAGCGCCACGGTCGCCCCGAGCAGGCCGAGGGCAACCGTGACCGATGAGACAGCGCGGCGCATGGGAGTCAGTGTCGCATGCCTGTGTAAACGCGAGGGGCACGCCGCGACGCCTGGTCCGGCGGCGACGGCCCCTCGCGGCCGGGGCCTCTTGCGGGGCCCGGCCCGGCTCACCGCGCGCTGGCGGCGACGCGCCCCTCGTCCGCGACGAACGGCGCCAGCTCGGCGGCGAGCGCCTCGCCGACCCGCACGTGCAGCAGCGTGCCCTCCGGCAGGTGGGCCGTGCTGAGCACCTCGCCCTGCCGGTGCACCCGGGCGACCAGGTCCCCCCGGTCGTACGGCAGCACCGCCCGGACCTCCACCGCCGGCCTGGGCAGCCGCGCCTCGATCGCCGCCCGCACCTCGTCGAGCCCTCGCCCGGAGCGGGCCGAGGCGAACACGGCGTCCGGCCAGAGCCGCTTGAGCCGCAGCAGGGTCTCCTCGTCGGCCGCGTCGGTCTTGTTGATCACCAGCAGCTCGGGCAGCCGGTCCGCGCCGACCTCCGCGAGGACCTCGCGGACCGCCCGGACCTGCTCCTCCGGGTCCGGGTGGGCGCCGTCGACGACGTGCACCACCAAGTCGGCCTCGGCGACCTCCTCCAGGGTCGAGCGGAACGCCTCGACGATCTGGTGCGGCAGGTGCCGGACGAACCCGACCGTGTCGGACAGGGTGTAGATCCGACCGTCGGGGGCGGTGGCCTTGCGGGTGGTCGGGTCCAGGGTGGCGAACAGGGCGTCCTCCACCAGCACGCCGGCACCGGTCAGCCGGTTGAGCAGGCTGGACTTGCCGGCGTTGGTGTAGCCGGCGATGGCCACGGCGGGCACGGAGTTGCGGGACCGGCGGGCGCGCTTGGTCTGGCGTACCGTCCGCATGGCCTTGATCTCCCGGCGCAGCCGGGCGATGCGGTGCCGGATGCGGCGCCGGTCGGTCTCCAGCTTGGTCTCACCGGGGCCGCGCACGCCCACGCCGCCGCCCGCGCCGCCGCCGCGACCGGAGCCGCCGGTCTGCCGGGACAGCGTCTCGCCCCAGCCGCGCAGGCGGGGCAGCAGGTATTCGAGCTGGGCCAGTTCGACCTGCGCCCGGCCCTCCTTGCTCTTGGCGTGCTGGGCGAAGATGTCGAGGATCAGGGCGGTGCGGTCGACCACCTTGACCTTGGTGCGCTGCTCCAGGTTGCGCAGCTGGGACGGCGACAGCTCGCCGTCGCAGATCACCGTGTCGGCGCCGCTGGAGAGCACCACCGCGCCGAGGTCGTCGACCTTGCCCCGGCCGATGTAGGTCGCGGGGTCGGGGCGGCCGCGGCGCTGGATCAGCCCCTCCAGCACCTGCGAGCCGGCCGTCTCGGCCAGTTGCGCCAGCTCGGTGAGGGAGTTCTCGGCGTCGGCCTGGGTGCCTTCGGTCCAGACGCCGACGAGTACGACCCGCTCCAGCCGGAGCTGGCGGTATTCGACCTCGGTGACGTCGGCGAGCTCGGTGGAGAGGCCAGGGACCCGCCGCAGCGCCTGCCGCTCCGACAGCTCGAACTCCCCGGTGGTCGCCTCGAGCTCGTCGTCCGTGAAGGGTACGTAGGTCTCCTGGTCGCGCAAGCTGCGCCTCCTGTCCGTTCTGTTCCGTAGCGACGGATTCTGTCGCGTACGACCAATCCTGACATGTGCCAACGCCGGACGCACCCGCTATATGCCCATCGCGTGGACCACCCAACGTGGGGGCGAGTGCTTTGCGATCCGGGCGGGCGAGTAGAAATGCGGGGCAAGGCAAGACCGACCCCGATCAGCGTTGACGGAGGGAATCCTGTGGCCATCACCCGACTTCCGAGCGCGGGATTCTCGATCACGATCCGGATCGCCGTGCCCGCGGACGCCTCCTCCATCGGCCGGCTGACCACCTCCGTCGGCGAGGCCGGGGCGATCGTCACCGCGCTGGACGTGGTCGACTCCGACCCGACCAGCGTGCTGGTCGACCTGACCTGCGACACCGCCGACGCCACCCACGCCGACCAGGTCGTCGACGCGCTCACCGCGCTGGACGGGGTGGACGTGCGCAAGGTCTCCGACCGCACGTTCCTGCTGCACCTCGGCGGCAAGATCGAGGTGAGTTCCAAGGTCGCGCTGCGCAACCGCGACGAGCTGTCCCGGGCGTACACCCCGGGGGTGGCCCGGGTCTGCATGGCCATCGCGGAGAACCCGGCCGACGCCCGCCGGCTCACCATCAAGCGCAACACGGTCGCGGTGGTCAGCGACGGCTCGGCCGTGCTCGGCCTGGGCAACCTCGGGCCGGCCGCGTCGCTGCCCGTGATGGAGGGCAAGGCGGCGCTGTTCAAGCGCTTCGGCGGGGTGGACGCCTGGCCGGTGGTCCTCGACACCCAGGACACCGACGAGATCGTGGCGATCGTCAAGGCGATCGCGCCCGCGTACGGCGGGATCAACCTGGAGGACATCGCCGCGCCGCGCTGCTTCGAGATCGAGGCCCGGCTGCGCGAGGCGCTGGACATCCCGGTCTTCCACGACGACCAGCACGGCACCGCGATCTGCGTGCTGGCCGCGCTGACGAACGCGCTGCGCGTCGTGGGCAAGCGCCTCGCGGACGTCCGGGTGGTCGTCTCCGGGGCCGGCGCGGCCGGCACCGCGATCATGAAGCTGCTGCTGCGCCAGGGCGTCGGCGACATCATCGCGTACGACCGGCAGGGTGCCCTGCACCGCGGCCTGACCGGGCTCAACCCGGCCTGGCAGTGGCTGGCCGAGAACACCAACCGGGACGGCTACTCCGGCGACCTGGCTGGGGCGGTGCGCGGCGCGGACGTGTTCATCGGGGTGAGCGCGCCCAACCTGCTCACCGGCGAGGACATCGCCACCATGGCAAAGGACGCGATCGTCTTCGCGCTGGCCAACCCGGACCCGGAGGTCGACCCCCGGGAGGCACGCAAGCACGCCGCCGTGGTGGCCACCGGCCGCTCCGACCAGCCGAACCAGATCAACAACGTGCTCGCCTTCCCGGGCGTGTTCCGGGGCATGCTCGACGCGCACGCCGAGGAGTTCACCGAGGAGATGGCGATCGCCGCCGCCCGGGCGATCGCGGACGTGGTCGGCGAGGACAAGATCAACCCGACGGTCATCGTGCCCAGCGTCTTCGATTCCCGGGTCGCCCCGGCGGTCGCGGCGGCGGTTCGCGCCGCCGCCCAGACCCCGGCCGCGACGCCCCCGCCGGCGGCCGACCCGGGCCCGGCCGATTTGCCGGAGATCGCCGCCACCGCCAGCGCCACCCCCTAGTCAGGGGCGAAGGGTGGGCCGTATTCTGTCTCGCTGATCATGAGTCCCCTGGATCGACGGCCACGGCGGGCGTTCAGTGAAGCAAGTGATCCGCGAGACAGAACCCAGGGTGCAGGGTGCCGCTGGCGACCAGCAGGGCCGGGCCCGCGAGCCAGCAGGAGTCGTCGGTCATCGTGACCGTGAGGCGGCCACCGGGGACGTCGACCGCGACCGAGCCGGTGTCGCGGCCCGCGTCGCACAGGGCGACCGCCGCGACCGCGCAGGCGCCCGTGCCGCAGGACAACGTCTCGGCGGAGCCGCGCTCGTAGACCCGCATCAGCACGTGGCCGTCGGTGCCGTCGACCGGGCCGCCGGGGGCGGTGAACTCGACGTTCACCCCGGCCGGGAAGACGGCCGGGTCGAACCCGGGTGCCCTGGTGAGGTCGAGCGCGCCCAGCTCCAGCCCGGCCGGCAGGGCGCAGACCAGGTGCGGGTTGCCCACGTCCACGGCGCTGCCGGCGAGGGTCAGCCCGCCCAGGGCGGCGGTCGACGTGGCGTACACCCGGGGGCGGCGCACCTCGACGGAGATCGCCTCCCCCGCGACCAGCGCGCGCACGACGCCGGCCCGGGTGGCCACCGACAGGGCCGCGCCCTCGGGCACCGCCAGCCCGGTCTCGACCAGGTAGCGGACGAAGACCCGGGCGCCGTTGCCGCACATCTCGGCGGACGAGCCGTCGGCGTTCCAGTAGTCCATGAACCACTCGGCCTCGCCGGCCTGGCCCGCGCCCTCGGGGTGCTTGGCGGCCCGCACCACCCGCAGGACGCCGTCCGCGCCGAGGCCCCGCCGCCGGTCGCACAGCGCGGCGACCAGGCCCGGAGTCAGCTCCAGCGCGCCGTCCGGGTCGGGGAGGATGACGAAGTCGTTGCCGGTGCCGTGTCCCTTGGTGAACTCCACGACCCCATCATCGCGCAGCCGCGCCGACGAGGCGCAGGGCCGTCTCGGTGAGCCCCGGGTTGGCGGAGTCAAGCCAGTGGATCCGCGGGTCGCGGCGGAACCAGGACCGCTGCCGGCGGACGAACCGCCGGGTGGCCCGGATCGTCTCGTCGTGCGCCTCGGCCTCCGTCAGCTCACCGGCGAGGAAACGCAGCACCTGCTGGTAGCCGAGCGCCCGGCTGGCCGTACGGCCCTCGGGCAGGCCCCGGCCCACCAGGCCCCGGACCTCGGCGACCAGGCCGTCGGCCCACATCCGGTCCACCCGCAGCGCGATCCGCTCGTCCAGCGCCGCGGTGTCCAGGTCGACGCCGAGCTGCACCGACGGGTAGTACGGGGTGGGTTCGGGCAGCGCCGCCGTGAACGGCGCCCCGGTCAGCTCGATGACCTCCAGGGCCCGGACGATCCGCCGGCCGTTGCCCGGCAGGATGCCCTCGGCCGCCGCCGGGTCCGCCGCGCGTAGGCGGGCGTACAGGGGGGCCGGGCCGGACTCGGCCAGCTCCACCTCCAGCCGCCGGCGCACGCCCGGGTCGGTGCCGGGGAACTCGAACCGCTCCAGCACCGCCCGCACGTACAGCCCGGAGCCGCCGACCAGCAGCGGCACCCGGCCCCGGGCCAGGATGTCGTCGACCGCCGCGCGGGCCAGCCGCTGGTACTCCGCGACGCTGGCCGGCTCGGTCACCGCCCAGATGTCGAGCAGGTGGTGCGGCACCCCGTCCCGCTCGGCCAGGGTGAGCTTCGCCGTGCCGATGTCCATGCCCCGGTAGAGCTGCATCGAGTCGGCGTTGACCACCTCGCCGCCGAGGGCGTGCGCGAGGGCGATGCTCAGCGCCGACTTACCGGCGGCGGTCGGCCCGACGACGGCGACGACCGTGCCGCGCCCGGCGGGCCCGTCCGTGGTCACGCCCGCTCCCAGGTGGCCACGAAGTAGGCGACCCCGTAGGGCGCCGCGTGGTAAATCAGGTCGCCGCGCCAGTCGCCGCCCGCCGCCCGGGCCGCGCCGGCCAGCACCTGCCAGGGCGCGCGCCCGGCGACCTTCAGCCGCGCCGACAGCGCCGGGTCCAGGCCGAGCAGCGCCTCGGCGTCCGCGCCGGCCAGGGCACGGGCCACCCCGTCGTCGTACGCCCCCGCGCGCGGGTCGTCGTAGCCGGGCGCCTTCGTCCCGTGGCACGCCGACCCGTCCCCCAGCACCAGCAGCGCCAGCCGGGGGCGGTGCTGGTGCACCTGCCGGGCCAGCGAGGCCAGCTCGGCGGGGGTCGCCTCGGCGTCCACCTGGGCGGCGTCGACCGGTAGCCGGACCCGGTGCCGGGCGAGCAGCCACGCGCCCACGGTCAGGCTCAGCGGCAGCGCCGGGACCTCGTCGGGCCGCGCCGGAGCGTCGTCGGGCCCCCGGGAGTCGTGCGGCCCTGCCGGGAGCGGGACGGACAGGTCCGCTCCCCACGGGCGGAAGGTGCCGATGGCCGGCGGCACGATCCACCCGGTCGCCGGACCGGACCCCAGCAGCACCAGGCCGTCCGGTGCCGAGGCGAGCAACCAGGCCACCGCCGCGTCGGCGGCGGCGCGGAGATCGTCCAGCTCAGCGACGGCGGCACCGGCCAGCTCGGGCACGATCAGGGGCGGGTGGGGGCAGACGGCGGCGGCGACCACAGGCACCCGTTAACCGTAGCGGGACCCACCGGTGCGTCCCCGCGACGATCCGGTCCTGCGGAGGCTAGGACACCGTATGGTCACGGTCGACGACAGGCGCTCGACGCGGACGGGGGCGGACCTGTGACAATGCGGGGAGTAAGTTTGCTGCGCCGTGGCGGCGATCGCGGGCCCTGGTCCGTCGACGCCGGGAGAACGAGGATGGGCACATGAGCGACTGGACGGCCTTCGGACGGGTGGACGCGGACGGCACCGTGTACGTCAAGACCGCCGAGGGCGAGCGAGTGGTCGGATCCTGGCAGGCGGGCGCTCCGGAGGAGGGACTGGCCCACTTCGCCCGCCGCTTCGCGGACCTGGTCACCGAGGTGGACCTGACCGAGGCACGGCTCAACTCGGGCGCGGCGGACGCCGGACACTCGTTGACCACGATCCGCCGGATCCGCGCCTCCCTGGCCGAGGCGCACGTCGTCGGCGACATCGATGCCCTGGCCTCGCGGCTGGAGAAGCTCGCCGCGGTCGCCGAGGAGAAGGCCGGCGAGGCACGCGCCGCGCGCGACGCCGCCCGAAGCGAGGCCCTCGCGCGCAAGACCGCCCTCGTGGAGGAGGCGGAGAAACTGGCCGCCGAGTCGACCGGCTGGAAGACCGCCGGTGACCGGCTCAAGGAGATCCTCGACGAATGGAAGACCATCCGGGGGGTCGACAAGAAGGCCGACGGCGAGCTGTGGAAGCGGTTCGCCGCCGCGCGGGACGGCTTCACCCGCCGCCGGGGCGCCCACTTCGCCTCCCTGGACTCGCAGCGCAAGCAGGCGCAGCAGGTCAAGGAGGACCTGGTCGCCGAGGCGGAGAAGCTCCGGGAGTCCACCGACTGGGCGGATACCGCCAACCAGCTCAAGGAGCTGATGAACCAGTGGAAGGCCGCCCCGCGCGCCGCCAAGGAGGCCGAGCAGAAGCTCTGGGAACGGTTCCGGGCGGCCCAGGACGCGTTCTTCACCCGGCGCAGCGAGGTGTTCTCCGCACGGGACAACGAGCAGCGGGCCAACCTGGAGCGCAAGCAGGCGCTGCTCGCCGAGGCGGAGGCGCTCGACGTCGACGCCGACCCGAAGGGCGCCCAGGCCAAGCTGCGCGAGATCCAGGCGCAGTGGCACGAGGCCGGCCGGGTGCCGCGGGAGGCCGCCGCCGGGCTGGAGCGGCGGCTGCGGGCAATCGACGACAAGGTCCGCGAGGTGATGGACTCGGCGTGGCGCCGAACCACCAAGGAGGACAACCCGCTGCTGGCCCAGATGCGCTCGCAGGTGGCGGAGGCCGAGGAGCGGCTGGCCCGGGCCCAGGCCGCCGGGGACAACCGGCGGATCAAGGAGGCCGAGCAGGCCCTCGCGTCGAAGCGGCAGTTCCTCCAGCTCGCGGAGCAGGCCGGCTGAGCTGAACCACCCGGGAGCCCCGGTCCCGCGCGGGACCGGGGCTCCCCTCTGCCCGCGCCCCGGCCGTCCCTCCGCACGTTCGCGCCCCGGCCGATCTTTTCCCGCCACGTCCGCGACCCGGCTGATCTTCCCCGTCACGTCCGCGACGCGCGCCCTGCGGGCCGGTGGGCACCGCGATCCGCCGGGTGCGCCCGGGCAGGTTGACGCATCCAGGCGAGCTGATGACAATGGTCCGCGGAGCTAGGTAGCAGCACCGGCGCGAGGGGCACCGACGGCAGTTTCGCCATCGCGAGTCGCCGGTTCACCGCGAGCGGTCGTCCGCGTCGCCATCGTTCCCGCATTTCGCGTTCCCGGTCGGCACGCGCCGTGGTTGCCGGTCGGCACGCGCTGCGGGCACCGGGCAACGGCCCTCCCCCTGGTTCCCCGCCCGCGCCGCCCTCGTGCGGCAGCCGGCATCCGAAGTGGAGTCCGCATGCACCGATTCACCGCCCTCGGCGGCGCGCTCACCGCGCTCGCCACCGCCGCGGCCGGCGTCCTCGTCACCGCCGCCGTCGGCACCGCCCCGGCAGCAGCCGCCACCGGCGGCACCGGCACCGGCTACCTGCGCACCAACGGCAACAAGATCGTGGACAGCACCGGCGCGACGGTCCGCCTGACCGGCATCAACTGGTTCGGCATGGAGACCGACAACAAGACCTTCCACGGCCTGTGGTCGAACAACCCGTGGCGCGGCCAGCTCGACACGATGGCCCGCCTCGGCTACAACACGCTGCGCATCCCGTACTCGAACGACGCGCTGAAGCCGGGGGCGACGGCGAGCGGCGTCAACGACTTCGTGAACCCGGACCTGGTGGGGCTGTCGCCGTTGCAGATCCTCGACAAGGTCATCGGCTACGCGGGCAGCAAGGGGATGCGGGTCATCCTGGACCGGCACCGGCCGACCGCGGCCGGGCAGTCGCCGCTCTGGTACACGTCCACGGTCTCCGAGACGACCTGGATCAACGACTGGAAGATGCTGGCCCAGCGGTACGCGAACAACCCCACCGTCATCGGCGCGGACCTGCACAACGAGCCGCACGCCGAGGGCACCAACCCGGCGGCCACCGGCGCCTGCTGGGGCTGCGGGGACACCGCGCGGGACTGGCGGCTGGCCGCCGAGCGGGCCGGCAACGCGATCCTCGGGGTGCAGCCGAACTGGCTGATCTTCGTTGAGGGCGTGAGCTGCCCCAGCGGCGGACTGTCGAACGTCTGGGACAACGACCCGAGCAACGACGAGGACTGCGGCTGGTGGGGCGGCAACCTCTCCAAGGCCGGCCAGTTCCCGGTCCGGCTGAACGTGGCGAACCGGCTGGTCTACTCCCCGCACGAGTACGCCACCTCGGTCTACGAGCAGTCCTGGTTCAAGGCCCCGGACTACCCGGCGAACCTGCCGGCGATCTGGGACAAGTACTGGGGTTACCTGTACAAGCAGAACATCGCCCCGATCATGATGGGCGAGTTCGGCAGCACCCTGGCCGACCCGCGCGACAAGGTGTGGCTGGAGAAGCTGATGGCGTACACCGGCACCGGGGTCAACGGGATGTCCTTCACCTACTGGTCCTGGAATCCCAACTCGGGTGACACCGGCGGCATCGCGCTGGACGACTGGACCAACATCAACACCGCGAAGCAGGCGATCCTCCAGCCGTACCTGATCGCGCCGTTGGGCGGCGGGACCGACCCGACCCCGACCGGCACCCCCACGGGGACGCCGACGGCCACCCCGC
>NZ_SMKJ01000255.1:0-10442 GCF_004348615.1 Micromonospora sp. KC207 | reverse complement strand
GGGGCAACCGGGGGCGGGGGCGCGGTGCCGTCCCGGCGTTCGGCTGGCCGTCCGGCGCGGGTGGCAGGGACCAGTCCCACGCGGGGCCGCCCGCCGGGGCCGACGTCGGCCCGTCGGGCTGCGTCACGTCGCCGACCGGCTGGGTTGCGTCGCTGGGCAGCGGGCCGGGCCGGCCAGGGGACGGCGCGGCGGTCGGTGCGACGCGATCCGGAGCATCCGGTGCCGTCGTGGCGTCCGCCGCAGCGGTCTTCTCCGTGGCACCTGTCGCACCGGTCGCCTTCGTCCGCGCGGGAGTGGGCGCTTCGGTGGTGGAGCCCGCCGGGTCCAACGTGCCCGCCGCTTCGGCGACGGCGGCCGGACCCGTAGGGCCCCCGCCGTCGGCGGCAAGGGCACCGGCGGTGGTGGCCGCGTCGTCCGGGAAGTTGACGTCGCCGGCGCGGGCCACCCCGCCGGCTCCCGTGGGCCCGCCGGCCTCGATCGTTGTGGTGGCGCCGCCGGTCGCGGTCGCGTCGGTGGCCCCGCCCGTCTCGACCGCGCCGATGGGCCTGGCGGCGGTCGTCCCGGAGGCCATCGGCCACTCCCAGTGGGCCGGGGGACCTCCGGCCGGAGCGCCGGCCCCGACGTGGTCCCGGCCATCGCCGGTGCGGTCGTCTGGCAGTGGGTCGCCGACGGTCGCCGGGACCCGGCGGGCCGTGGCCGCGTCCGGGCGGGCGTCCGGGTCGGCCGGGCCGCCGGCCCCGGGCGGGGTGGGGCCGGTCGGCAGCGGCCGGAGGATGTCCGTCGGCACGATCGCCGGCTGTTTGCCGGCGACCTGTGCCCCGGGCAGGCCCGAGCCGAGCGTCCCGGGTAGTCCCGCGCCGGGTGCTCCGGAAGCGGTCGAGCCGAGCGTCCCGGGCAGGTCGCCCCCCGCCTCGGCCTCGTCGGAGCGGGGGAAGAGGGGCCAGCGGGCCAGGGCGGCGGCCGTGGAGCCGAGCACGCCGGTGACGACCGCGATCAGGGCACCGTAGTAGGGCGCGAGCTGGTACCGGTCGGCGGAGTCGCCGGGGCCGGCGGCCAGGTAGGCGAAGGCGACCAGCACGGGGCCGGCCGCCCCGGTCGCGCCGCTGGTCAGCGGCGGGTGGCCGTGCCAGCGGGCCAGCGCGCCCGAGGCCGCGCCCGCGAGCAGGGCCACCAGCGGCAGGACCAGCGGGGCCAGCCGCTGCGCCGTGTCCGCGCCGAGCCAGCCCGGCTCGAACACGCCCAGCCGTACGGTCGGCAGCGGGCCGGTGCCGGCCAGGGCGGGTAGGGCCGAGAGCAGGGCGACGAACCAGATCGTGCCGGCGACCGCCGCGACGTTCCAGCCCAGCGGCAGGCGGAGCAGCACGGCGAGCGCCGCGCCGGCGCCGACCAGCGCGCCGAGGGCCGCGCAGATGCCCACCGCCCAGACCGGGTCCACGCTGTTGAGCTGGGTGGCTCGGGCCGGTTGCATGCACAGCGGCGCGACGACCATCGCGCCCAGGGCTGCCGCGCCGGCCAGTGCGAGCTGCCCGGTCGCGGTGCGGGTGAGCGGGTGGGCGCGGGCGAGCCGTTCGGTGACCACCGCGCCGACCACGGCGGCGAGCGCCGCGCACCAGCCCACCCAGACCAGCTGGGCCGGCCACCGGTTGACGGTGGCGTCGGTGAAGTCGCCGGCGATCCGGACGATTCCGAAGCCGTGGGCGACGCCGAGCTGACCGGCGCCGGCCAGCACGCTCACCCCGAGCGCGGTGAGCAGCAGCTTGCCCCACGTCCGAAAGGCCATGTCGGGCACGTTACGGCCCGGTGCGCCCGATCGCCACCTTGGCGCCGCGCGGCGCGGCGACGCGCCCGGCCTGCGACTACTTGAGTTCGACCAGCCGCGCCAGATACGTCGTATCCCCGACATTGGTGAGCATGTGGACGGCGCCCGGGTCGCGGTAGACGACCCCGCCGGTCGGCTCGTCCGCGTCGATGGTGGTCCCGTCGATCGTCTGCACCACGTTCTTCGCGCCCTGTACGGCGATCACCAGGTACGGGTGGGCGTGCCGGTGCAGCGGCTGGCGCTCGCCCGGCTCCAGCCGGATGTGCCACACCCGCACCCGGTCGTTCTCGTAGACGATCTCCTGGCCCACCGGGCCCAGCTCGGTCCCGTCGATCACGTCGGTCATGCGGTCGAGCCTCCAGTCACCGCATCGGCGGGGCGCTCGACCGGGAGAGCGGCGTGCCGCCCCAGTTGCGGGAGCACCTCGGCAGCGACGAACTCCAGATGGTCGAGGTCGGCCAGGTCGATCAGCCGCAGGTGGACCCGGGTCGCCCCGACGGCGGCGAACTCGCCGATCCGGTCGACGAGCTGGGCGGGCGAACCCACCACCGATTCCTCCGGGGGCAGGGCGCTCATGGCGTGCAGCGGCGCGGCCCGCCGCCGCGCTTCGGCGTCGGTGCGCCCGATCGCCACCGAGATCGCGGCGGAGAGGACGAGCGGCGCCCGCCCCGACGCCACGCGGCCGTGCCGGTCGCACGCCTCGGCCACCCGCCCGTACGCGGCGGCGGTCTCGGCGACGCTCTTGAACGGCATGTTGAACTCGTCGGCGTAGCGGGCGGCGAGCTCGGGGGTGCGCCTGGGACCGCGCCCGCCGACGATCACCGGCGGGCCGGGCCGCTGGACCGGCTCGGGCAGGGCGGGCGCGTCGACCAGGTGGTAGTGCTTCCCGGTGAAGCTGTACGTCTCGCCGACGGGGGTGCGCCACAGGCCAGTGATCACGTCGAGCTGCTCGCCGAGCCGGTCGAAGCGCTCCCCGACGTCCGGGAACGGGATGCCGTACGAGGTGTGCTCCCGCTCGTACCAGCCGGCGCCGATGCCCAGCTCGACCCGGCCGCCGCTCATCTGGTCGACCTGGGCGACCATGACGGCGAGCGGCCCGGGGAGCCGGAAGGTGGCCGACGTGACGAGGGTGCCGAGGCGGACCCGGGTGGTCTCCCGGGCCAGCGCGGCGAGGGTGAGCCAGGCGTCGGTGGGGCCGGGCAGGCCGGGGTCGGTGCCCATGGACTGGTAGTGGTCGGCCCGCAGGAATCCTTCGAAGCCGCCCGCCTCGACAGCCCGAACGAAGCGGAGCTGGTCGTCGTAGCTGGCGCCCCGGTGTGGCTCGGTGAAGACGGCGACCCGCATGGTCATCGCCCCTGCGCGCCGGCCCCGGCCGGCGCCGGTTCGCGTACGCCGGTGGCGGCCGACGCCGGGGCGACGGGCCCGGCGGGGCCGTCCCGTTCCATCAGCAGCTCGTGCAGCTCGGCGCTGACCCGGGCCACGTCGGCCAGGTGGGCGTTGCGGCCGAGGGTCCGGGGTCGGGGGATGTCGACGTCGACGATCGCGCGGATCCGCCCCGGGCGGGGGCTGAGCACGACCACCCGGTCGGCGAGCAGCACCGCCTCGTCGATGGAGTGGGTGACGAAGACGACGGTGGCGCCGCTGGTCATGTGCACCCGCTGGAGTTCGCCGGAAAGCTCCTCGCGGGTGAGTGCGTCCAGGGCGGAGAACGGCTCGTCCATGAGCATCACCCGGGGGTCGCCGATCAGCGACCGGCACAGCGAGACCCGCTGCTGCATCCCGCCGGAGAGTTCGTGCGGCAGCCGCTTCTCGAACCCGGCCAGCCCGGCCAGTTCGAGCAGCTCCCGGGCGCGCTCGCGGTGCTTCGCCCGCTTCCACCCGAAGATCTCGACCGGCAGCAGCACGTTGTCCAGCACCGACCGCCAGGGCAGCAGGGCGGGGCGCTGGAACAGCATGGCGATGTCCCGGCGTGGGCGGGTGATCGGTGTGCCGGCGACGGTGATCTCCCCGGCGGTTACCGGCAGCAGCCCGGCGACCATCCGCAGCAGGGTGGACTTGCCGCAACCCGAGCGGCCGAGCACGGCGACGAACTCGCCCTCGGCGACGTCGAGGTCGATACCCCGCAGCGCCTCGACGCGGCCGGCCCGGCCGTCGAAGGTGCGGGACACGCCGGACAGCCGGATCATCGCCGCTGCCTCCCTGAGTGGACGGTCAGGATCGCAGCTAGGGTAGCCCGCCGCGATCCACGCGCCACCATCCGGGGTGGAGATCAGTTCGTTTCCGTTCCGCAACAGACACTCCTCGCTACACCGGCAGGTCCCTTGCGTAGTCTGTGCCGGCGAAGAGTCCCCTCACGACGGTGGCGTCGGCTCCCCCCTCTGTCGACGCCGTCGCTCTCGACGACCCGGCCCGAGGCGTATCGCCCCTGGTCGGAAAGGACATGGTGCACAGATGAACAGGCTGACCCGCACGGTCGCCGCGGCCCTCCTGGCCTCCGCCCTCACCCTGGTGTCCGCTTGCAGCAGCGATTCGGACGCGTCCGACGCCAAGGGCGGCGACGGCAAGTCGCTGGAGAAAGTGACGTACCTCACTTCCTTTGGCAACTTCGGCCGTGACTCCTACGCCTGGGTGGCGAAGGAGAAGGGCTTCTTCAGGGAAGCCGGTTTCGACGTCGAGATCAAGCCCGGTCAGGGTACCGGCGCGGTGATCCAGACCGTCGTCGGCGGTCAGGCCGACTTCGGCCCGATCGACCTTACCGGCGGCCTGCTCCAGCTCGGCAACGGCCAGGCCAAGGACTTCGTCGCCGTCGCGGCGATCCAGCAGCGCACCATGGCGGCCATTGTGACGGTCGAGGGCAAGAACATCGCCTCGCCGAAGGACCTGGAGGGCAAGAAGCTCGCGGACGCCCCGGCGTCCGTCGTCCGCAATCTCTTCCCGACGTACGCCCGGCTCGCGGGCGTGGACGTCAGCAAGGTGACCTGGGTGAACGGCGAGCCGCAGACCCTGATGGGCACCCTCGCCTCCGGCTCCGTCGACGGCATCGGTCAGTTCGTCGTGGGCCAGCCGACGGTGGAGGCGGTCACCAAGAAGAAGGCCGTCCTGCTGCCCTACAGCAACGTGATGCAGGACCTCTACGGCAACGTGCTGATCACCTCCAGCAAGATCGCCAAGGAGAAGCCGGACATGGTCAAGCGGTTCAGTGCCGCGCTGATCAAGGGCCTGGAGTACTCCCTGGCGAACCCGCAGGAGGCCGCCGAGCTGCTGAAGAAGAACATCGACGCCACCAACCCGGCGGCGGCTGCCGCCGAGCTTCAGCTCATGGCCGGGTACGTCCGGTCCAACAACTCCGGCACCAAGATCGGCACGCTGGACAGCGGCCGGGTCGCCAAGAGCATCGCGATCCTCCAGGGCGCGGGCTCGCTCAAGCAGAACATCACCCCCGACCAGATCATCGACTTCAGCCTCGTGCCGCAGCCCTGACCGGTCCGACAAGTCACCGGGGTACGCCCTGCCGGCCTCCGGCAGGGCGTACCCCCGTTCCGTTCCCGGCCTCTGCGCCAAATGGATGAGGAGGAGAAGATGACCGACCTCCGGTTACCGGAACCGGCGCTCGCGGCCCCGCCCGTCGACCGGCACCGCGCCGCCGGCGGGCGCGCTGCCCTCGGTGCCGGCGCGCGGGCCGGCGCGAACGGGCTGCTGCTGCCCGCCGCGGGTTTGCTGGTCGCGTTCGCGGTGTGGTGGCTCACCGCCCGGCTGGAGCTGGTCCACCCCGCCGCGCTGCCCACCCCCGGCTCGGTGCTGTCGGCGTTCACCGACAAGCCGGACCGGATGCTGGAGCACACGCTCGACACCATGCTGGAGATCCTGATCGGCTTCGCGCTCTCCGCCGTGGCCGGCGTTCTGCTCGGACTGTCCCTGGCCGCCTCGCGCACCGTCGAGCGGATGTTCACCCCGCTGCTCGTCGCGGTCAACGCGGTTCCGAAGATCACCCTGGGGCCGCTGCTCGTGGTCGCGCTCGGCTGGGGTCAGAAGCCCATCCTGACCATGGTGTTCCTGCTCTGCTTCTTTCCGATCGTGCTCTCCACCGCGACCGGGCTGACCACCACGCCGTCCGACCTGGCGGAGCTGGTCCGCTCCTGGAACGCCTCCTGGTGGCAGGCGTTCCGCAAGGTGCGCTTCCCGGCCGCGCTGCCGCAGATCTTCGTCGGGCTGAAGGTGGCGATGCCGCTGGCCGCGATCGGCGCGGTGATCGGGGAGTTCCAGGCCGGCGAGAGTGGCCTGGGGTACGTCATCACCCAGTACGCCGGCATCGGCGACACCGCCACCGCGTGGGCGGCGATCATGCTGGTCGCGCTGGTCAGCATCCTGCTCTATTCGGCGCTGGTGTTCGTGGAGCGCCTCGCACTGCCCTGGGTCAGGGAGACCACCTCGACGAGGTGAGAGCGACGGTGGGGCCTGCCGGGCGACCGGCGGGCCCCACCGTCGTCAGCCCGCGAGCCGCCAGCGCCCACCCCGGGCGACCAGCGTGGTGAGGGCCTGCGGCATCAGCCCCGAGTGGTTGTCCGGCGTCATCCGGATCGGGCCGGAGAGGCCGTCCATCTGGGACGTCTCCAGTACGTTGCGCAGGCCGTCCCGGCCGGCCTTGCCGGGCGCGCCGCCGGCGCGCAGCTCGGCGTCGGCGATGAGCTGTACGGCGTCCGCGGCGAACGAGGAGAAGCCGTTGTAGCCGCCGAAGCGGGCCGTGTAGTCCTGGAACCACTGGCGGCGGGCCGCCTTGGCCGGGGTGGTGGCGATGACGTCGTCGATCACCATGGTCTGGGTGAAGATCAGGGTGGCCCGCTCCGCAGACCGGGACGACGCGCCCAGAAACAACTCCCCGGCGGCCGACGCGTCGAAGAACAGCGAGCCGGTGAACCCGGCCGGCTGGGCCGCGCTCGCGGCGAGCATCGCCTGCTCCGGTGGCGTCCAGACGACCATGGCCTCGGGCTCGGGCTCGGCCAGCGCGCGGACCTGCTGGCTGACGTCGGTGTCGGTGGTCTTCACCGACTGGTTGCCCAGCAGTTGGATGTTGGTCTTGTCGAATTCGCGCCGCAGCAAGTCCAGCCCCTCCCGGCCGTAGCTGTCGTCGCTGTTGAGCACGGCGACCTCGCTGATGCCGCGGCGGCGCAACTCGATGGTGAGGGCGGCGGCGCTGTCGGCCGCGTTCGGGGCCAGCTTGAACATGTACCGCCGGTCGGCGACCGGGGTGGCAACGGCACTGGACGAGGCGAGCGCGATCGTCGGTATCTTCTTCTCGTTGATCGTGCGGGCCGCGCCGACGGCGCATTCGTTGCACCCGCCCATGATGATCGCGCTCACCCGCGAGTCGTTGCTGAAGTCACCGATGTTGCGCAGCGACTCGCTCGCGTCGGAGCGGTTGTCCTTCACCTTGAGCTCGATCTTGCGGGCACCCAGCGCGCCCGAAGCGTTGAGCTGTTCGGCCTTCAGTTCCAGCGCGCGCTGGTACGCCTTGCCCACCGGGGCCGCGGAGCCGGACAACTCCAGGTCCACGGCGATCACAATCGGGCTCGTGTCCTGCTCCGCCGCGCCGAACTGGCAACCGGTGAGCGTGGTGGCCAAAACGGCCGATGCGAGCGCCGCGATGGTCGCGGAGCGGATGGGGATCAACTCAAGTCCTCCAGGTGCGGCGCGGGCGATGCCCGGTCACCGCCGCTTGTTCCGTCCTCAGTGGAGAAACGGGATTGGTCTGCCGTACGGTGTGCGCGAAGCCTGCAAAACCTTGCCAATGCCGGGCCCTGTGGTCAAGCGCGGATGCATCGAAGCTTTCGGGACGAGCGTCCCACATGTTGGGGCAACCCGATGCCTGCAAATGCTTACTTTGCATTAGCGGACGACCACTCTGGAGTCACATGCCCTGATCAGGGGCTTGGGAAAATGAAGGTATTAGTTGACCGGATCACGCGATCAGTGCCGTGCGACCGTTTCCTGCCTCACTGCGGCTTCCCAAACACGATCATCTCTGATGAAATCGCGGCCGTGCCGCGCGCGGCGCTGTCCGCTGCACCGGACACGGGTTGGCGGTTCAGGCGTGGAAGAAACGACGGAGGCGATGTCGTGAGGACCGGACCTACGACCCTGCCCGATAGCGGCGAGTCGAACGAGCGGGGCCGGCGACGGCTGCCCCGACTCCGGGATGCCCGGATCCGCTCGAAGCTGGCGCTGATCCTGGTGGTGCCGGTCGCGGCGGTGATCGCGCTCGCCACCATCCGGCTGGTCTCCACCGGTGAGGGCGTGTACGAGGCGACCCAGCTACGGGCGCTGACCGCCCTGTCGATCGACGTCTCGGCGCTGACCCAGGACCTGCACAAGGAGCGGATGGCCGCGGCCACCCTCCTCGCCCGGCCGGGGGAGAAGAGCAGGGTCGACGAGTACAACCTGCGGGTGCGCAGCACGGACGCGCGCATCGAGACGTACAACGCCGAGCGGGGCAGCATCGGGAAGGTCTCCAACGACGTACGGGACCGGCTGAAGGTCATCGACGACCACCTGCGGACGCTAAACAGCACCCGCCAGGAGGTGCTGGACCGCAAGCAGATGCCGGTGGCCGAGGCAGCGCTGCGCTACGGCGTCATCGTCACCGACCTGGTTTCCTACGGCGACACGCTCGCCCAGATGCCCGGTCAGGAGACCCTGGCCGACAACCGCCGGGCGGTGGCCGCGTTCGCCCACGCGAAGGCAGCGGTCGCCGAAGAGCAGGCCGTCGCCTACACGGCGCTGTCCACCGGCCGGCTCGACGAGGAGCAGTTCTCTTCGTTCGTGGCCACCCTCACCAGCCAGCAGGAGGCCCTGGTCTCCTTCTCGTTGGCCGCGGACCCGGCCCAGCGGGCCCTGGTCGACAGCACCGTCTCCGGCGACGCGGTCGTGCTCGCCGACCGGGTGGCCGCCGACCTGACCCGGTCGGTCGGGCAGACCCCCCTGGTCACCGCCGCCGACGTGTCCGCCTCCATCGGCTCGGTCAACGACCTGATGCGGTGGGCCGAGATCCAGCTCCAGCAGCGGCTGCTCGACCAGACCGAGGAGGCCCGCGCGGACGTCATCCAGCAGGCGGTCGTCGAGTCGGTGCTGGTGCTGCTGACCCTGATCATCGCCGTCACCCTGGCCGTGGTGCTGGCCCGGTCGCTCAACCACTCGCTGCGCCGGCTGCGCGAGGGCGCGCTGTCGGTGGCCAACCACGACCTGCCCGACGCGGTGCAGCGGCTCCAGACCATCGGCAACGTCGGCGACGGCGGCGTGGAGGAGATCGTCCGGCAGGTCCGGGACCCGATCCAGCTGACCAACCGCGACGAGGTCGGCCAGGTCGCCCTGGCGTTCAACGTGGTCCACCGGGAGGCGGTCCGGGTCGCCGCCGAGCAGGCCGCGCTGCGCACCAGCGTCTCGGCGATGTTCCTCAACCTGGCCCGGCGCAGTCAGACCCTGGTCGACCGGATGATCGGCGAGCTGGACGCGATCGAGCGCGGCGAGGAGGACCCGAAGCGGCTCGCCCAGCTCTTCGAGCTGGACCACCTGGCCACCCGGATGCGTCGCAACGACGAGAACCTGCTGGTCCTCGCCGGCGCGGACTCCGCCGTGCCGCGCCGCGACGACGCGCTCCTGATCGACGTGCTGCGGGCCTCCCAGTCCGAGGTCGAGCAGTACAACCGGATCGAGTTCGGCACGGTCGACACCGACATCTCGGTCGCCGCGCACGCCGTCAACGACGTCGTCCGCCTGGTCGCCGAGCTGCTCGACAACGCCACCCGCTTCTCCCCACCGAACACGGTGGTGGTCGCCGACGGCCGGCGGATCCGCGACTACGTGCTGATCCAGGTCGAGGACCGGGGCCTCGGCCTCACCGACGAGCAGCTCGACTCGCTCAACCGCCGGCTCTCCGCCCCGTCGACCGTGGACGTGGCCGCGTTCCGGCTGATGGGCCTGGCCGTGGTGAGCCGCCTCGCCTCCCGGTACGGCATCCGGGTGGAGCTTCGGCGCAACGTGGAGGGCGGCACCGTCGCCCAGGTGAGCCTGCCCAGCTCGACCGTGGTGCTGCCGTCGCTGCGGGGACGCCAGCCGGTCCCGGCGCCGCTCACCCTGGCGCGCCAGCCGGCCCCGGCCGAGCAGACCCCGCTGAGCCCGGCCGGGTTCGGTGAGCCGGCGACCGGTGCCGGTCGCACCGCCACCCTGACCGACCAGTGGCGTACCGCCGCGCCGACACCGGCCCGCTGGCAGGTGCCCGGCGACGCCCAGGACGGGACGTCGGCCGCACCGTTCGGCAGCCCCACCGTGGCCCAGCCGACGATCCCGACCGTGACGCCCGTGTCGCAGCCGCCCACCCCGCAGCCGCCCGTGCCGGCCCAGCCCGCGTACACGCCCAGCGGCGGCATCTCGGTCGGCAGCCCGACCGTGGCGTACCCGACGATCGATCCGCTGCCCCGGCGGTCGCCGAACGGGGAGTCCGCCCAGCCGGCCACCCCGCTGGCACCGGCCACCCCGCTCGTGCCGGTGACCCCGGTGCTGCCGGGCGGCCCGGTCGCCGGGATGGCACCGTCGGCCCCGCCGGTGCCGGTCGCCCCGGCCACCCCGGTGG
>NZ_SMKJ01000254.1:0-10443 GCF_004348615.1 Micromonospora sp. KC207 | reverse complement strand
GCCTGGTGGTGGACGCCACCGGCGGTCGCGCGCAGGCCCGGCGATGGCTCGCCGCCGTCGGGGTGGACGTCGGCCAGGACGAGACCAGCCCCACCGAGCTGCGGGTCTACTCCCAGCACTATCGGCACCGGGGGCCGGCGGGGCCGCTGAACCGGGGCAACGCCGCCGGCTTCATCGGGGACCACTACGGCGCCGTGCTGCACCCCACCGGGCGGGACACCTTTTCCGTCGCTGTCGGCGTGCTGCCCGAGGACCACGCCCTCGCCGTGCTGCGCCGGCCGGACGCCCTCACCCGGGTGCTGCGGGTGACCCCCGGCATCGACGCGTGGTTCCGGGTCGCCGAGCCGGTCGCGGAGTCGCCGGTGCGCGCCATCACCTGTCCGCCGAACGCGCTGCGCGCCGCCGCGGTCGGGCCCCGGCCGGTGCCGGGCCTGATCCCGGTGGGCGACGCGGCGTGCGTCACCGACCCGCTCTACGGCCGGGGCATGTCGCTGGCCCTGACCCACGCCTTCGCGGTGGCCGACCTCGTGACCCGACACTGCGCCCCGGACCCGGCCCAGGCGCACGCCGCACGACGCCTCGCGCGCGAGCTGTTCCTGCCCTGGTACCGGCAGGCGGTGGTGGACGGCGCCGACCGGGTCGCGCACTGGCGGGCAGCCCTGCACCCCGGTCGGCCCGCCCCGGCCGAACGGGCGGGGACGCTGCGGGCCGTCGGCCGGGCCGCAGCCCACGACGCGGTGCTCTGGCGCGGGGTGATGCGCGTGCTGATGGGGTTGCGGGAACTCGCCGAGGTGTGCGCCGACGACCAGTTCGCCCGGCGGCTGGCCGCCACGGCGGTGCCCGACCGCCCCGCCGGGGGTCCCACCCGCGCCGACCTGCTGGCCGCGATCGGCATTGATTGAGATGGATTGACATGGTGCCGATGTTCGCCGCTGAGGCACGCCCCGCCGAGGGGCGGCGCGCTCGGATCCTGGTCGCCCCGGTGACCGTGACACCCACCAAACCGCTCACGCCCAGCCACCTCAAGGGCCTGCTCTGGACCGACGTCCTGGTGCGGGCCACGGCCGCGCTCGCCGACGTCACCCACCTGGGCAGCCACACCGCCTTCCACTCGTGCGAGCAGACGGTCGGCTTCTGGGAGTTCCTCGACCGCACGTTCGGTGACCTGGACTACTCGGCCTGCTCCGACGAGGACATCGGCGAACTGTACGTCCGGTATCGGCGCAGCGGGCAGACCCCCACGGCCGCAGCGTGCCGGCCCTACCTGGAGGCGCTCGACGAGCACTCCTGGGTTCACCCGGCCAGCGCCCGCGTGCTGGACATCTGGCAGGACCAGTACGCCCAGCTCGGCATGGCGGATCCGGGACTGACCCGGCACCAACCGCCCGGCCTGGCCCTCGAGGAGACCATCGCCCGGCTCGACGCCGAGGGCCTCTGCGTGGACCTGCGCCGCCTCGGCGGACCCGTCTACCTCGACCCCACCCGGTGGGGAATGCCATTGCGACGGATCGTGGCCGCCGACGGCCGGCCGAACTATCTCGCCTGCGCCCTGCGCCAACTGCTGCCCCTGGTCCCCGACTACGACGAGACGGTGCTGCTCTGCGACCGCGAACTCCAGCCGGACTACGTCCTGCTGCAACGGGTGCTCACCAAGGCCGGCGCGACGGTGCACCGGGTGACCCTGGGCCGGGTGGCCATCGACGGGCAGATCGACTCCGCCCGGCACGGTGGCTGGCACCGGCACACCGCCGCCGCCCTGCTGCGCGCCGCCGGAGCCGGGTACGACGAGGCCGCCCTGCGGTTCGGCCTGCGGCTCTACTTCATCGCCGTGCTCGGGCCCGGCACGTCCGTACCGTTCAGTTTCGACCTGCTGCACCGGTCCCTGCGCCGCGCGCGGCTGCTGTTGACCGACGACGGCGGGGCGACCGGCACCGACCTGGCCGACCTGGTGGGCCGGCACCGTGGCCGGCACCGGTACGTCGACCCCTATCGGCTCACCAGCGGCCTGCTCGCCCGGCGCCAGCGCCGGCCGGGGCGGGAGCTGATCCGGACGGTGTTCGCATGATGCTGGGCCAGCGCGGGCTGCACCGGCACGCGGCCGGGCGCCTCGCCGCCTGCGCCCCCGAATTGGCCGCCCGCCACGACCTGGACACCATGGCCGGTCTACTCGCCGCCCGCCACGAGATCGGCGCGGACCCGGCGCTGGCGGCGACCGCCGTCGCGGTGGTCCTGCGCCGCTTCGCGCTGGCCGACCTGGTCCGGGAGTGTTGCGCCTTCGCCCTGGGCCTGGACGAGGCGGCGATGACGGCGTGGCGGCGCTCCTTCACCCGTGCCGTCTTCCTCGTCGGCAACCCGGCCAACCTGCGTGACCGCTTCGCCTTCGCGCACGTCGCACCGGACTCCTCGGCGGCCTGGACGCGACCCGCCACCGACGACGCCACGGCGGCCCTGCGGCGGCTGCTCAAGGCGCTCGACGCGCCGGCCGCCCTCCGCGCCGCGCCACGGTCGCCCGTGCCCGTCGGTGGCCCGCTGCCGGCGGCGGGCGCGGCCCGGCCCGGGGCGCGACTCGACCTGCACGTCGCGACGGCGGGCGTGACCGTCGTGACCGCCCTCGTCGAGGTCCACCACCTGCTCGCCGAGGCCGTCGCCGACGGCCTGGTCGAGGCGGGCGACTCGATCGTCCCGCACACCGTGCCCCGGTTGGTCGGTCTCGACGAGCCGCCGGCCGCTCTCCGCGTCGGCATCGACCCGCTCGCCCCCGACCGGTGGTACGCCGCCGCCGCCCTGACCGTGAGGAGAGGAAGTTGACCCCACCGCCCACGCTGCGTTTCGGATACCACGGCTCGCTGCGCGCCGCGACGGCGATCGCCCGAGCCGGCGCCGCCGACGGCCAGGACATCCGGCTCAGCGAGTACGACCTGACCGATCCCTTCCGCGACCTGCGCGCCGGCGACCTCGACGTGATGATCGTGAAGTTCGCACTGCGCGAGGACGACCTTGATCAGAGCGCGGTGCTGACCACCGACCCACGGGTCGCCGTCGTCGGCGCCCACCACCCGCTCGCCGACCGGTCGTCGGTCGCCATCGAGGAGGTCGCCGAGTTCGACGGCTTCCAGTGCCCCGGCGCGTTCCCCGCGTACGTGTGGGACCAGGTGGTCCCCCCGCGCACTCCCGCCGGCCGGCCGATCCGCCGGCGCCACCGGCTCGTCGACGCGGCGACCATGATGGCCACGGTCACCGGCACCGACGCGGTACACGTGTCGCTGGCCTCGCTCGCCGACGTGGCCGTGCCGACCGTACGCGTCGTCCCGGTGCACGACCTGCCGCCGGCGCCGGTCACCCTGGCCTGGGTGCGCGGACGGACACCGGCGCACGTGCTCGCCTTCGTCTCCCGCGCCGAGACGGCGTGCGCGGGGAGCGTGCGGTGAGCACGGCGGTCGTCCTGCTGCACGCCCTCGGCGTCGACGCGCGGATGTGGGACGCCCCGCGGGCCGAGCTGAGCCGCGCCGGTCATCAGGTGCTCGCCGTGGACCAGCGGGGTTACGGCGTGGCCCCGCTGGGCGACGCACCGCCGTCGCTGGACGTGGTGGCCGACGACCTGGCCCGCCTCCTCGACCGCCGGGGCGTGTCGGACGTCGCGCTGGTGGGCTGCTCGATGGGTGGCTACGTCGCGATGGCGTTCCTGCGCCGGCACCCCGGCCGGACCAGCGCCCTGGCCCTGCTCGCCACCCGGGCCCAGGCCGACGACGAGGCCACCGCCGCCCAGCGTCGCGCGATGGCCGAACTGCTGGCGGACCCCGGGTCACGCTCCCGCGTCCACGACGCCACGGTGCCGAAGCTGCTCGGCGCGACCACCCGCCGCACGGCACCGTCGGTCGCCGACCGGGTGCGCGCGCTGGTCGAGGCGGTCGACCACCGGGCGGTCGCCTGGTCGCAGCGGGCCGTCGCGGAGCGCCAGGACGCCACCGACGTGCTGCGTGGCACCCGGGTGCCGGCGGTCGTGCTGGCCGGCGACGAGGACGAACTGGTGTCCCGCGCGGACGCGCGGCGGCTGGCCGACCTGCTCCCGGACGGAGAGCTGGTGACCCTGGCCGGGACGGGCCACCTGGCGCCGCTGGAGGCACCGCGGGAGGTCGGTGCCGCCCTGCGCGGCCTGCTCGACCGGCGCGGGGCGGCGCTGTCGGAGGTGCGGCGATGACGACCGACGGCGGTTCCTCGTGGGGCTACGCCACCTCCACCGGTCTGGCCTTCACCCATCCCACTATCGTGGACGCCCATTTCGACGCGTGCCGGGAGGCCTACTCCGGCCTGCTGGCCGACGTCGGGATCGCGCCGGGCTGGCACGTGCTGGACGCCGGCTGCGGCAGCGGCTCCTTCGTCCCGCTGATCGCCGACGTGGTGGGTGCCGCCGGCCGGGTGACGGCCGTGGACCTGGCGGCCGAGAACGTCGCCGCCCTGCGCCACCGGGTGGCGCGTACCCCGCCGCGCTGCCCGGTGTCGGTGGTGCGGGCCTCGCTGCTGCGCCTGCCCTACCCCGACGACTCGTTCGACGCCGCCTGGTGCGCCAACACCGTGCAGTACTTCGACGACGGGCAGCTCGCCGCCGCGCTGGCCGAGCTGCGCCGGGTCGTGCGCCCCGGTGGTCTGGTCGCCGTCAAGGACATCGACGCGGCACTGATCACCGCCTGGCCGGGCGATCCGTTCCTGTTCTCCGACTTCTTCCGCTTCGCCGCCGCGACCTCCGACTACGCCCGCCAACTGCTGCGCTCTGCCGAGCTGCACCGGTGGCTGCGGGCGGCCGGCCTCGATCCGGTGAGGCAGCGCACGGAGCTGATCGAACACTTCGCCCCACACCCACCGGCCGCCCGTCGCTTCTACCGGTCCTCCTGCGCGCAGCTCGCCCAGCAGGCGACCCGCCTTGGCGCGCCGGGAGACTGGTCGGCGCTCGCGGATCCCGAGGATCCCCGCCACCCGCTGGCCCATCCGCACAGCTACATCCGGGAGGGCAACGTCCTGTGCGTCGGTTCGGTGCCCGGGTGACCCCGGCGTGCCGGGCGCCCGTCACCCGGCGGGTGAACGGGCGCCCGGCGGTTCCGTTACGGCTTACGCGCCACGCCGACCCACATCGGCAGCGGGCGGGGGCCGGTGACGGCCACGTCCGGCCGCCAGTCCGGCAGCTCGACCACCCCGGGCTCGACGGGCTCCAGGCCCGGGAAGAACAGGTCGGCGGCCTCGCTGCGGGTACGCCGCACGACGGACTCGCCCCACTGCTTGTTGAGCTGCTCGAAGGTGGCGTCCATCGCGTCGTCCCCGTCGGCGCGGGCGAAGTGTGAGAACGCCACGTAGCTGCCGGAGGGCACGGCGTCGAGCAGGGTCTTCATGATGCGCGCCGGGTCCTCCTCCTCGGTGAAGAAGTGCAGGATTCCGAAGAGGACCAGCGCGACGGGCCGGTCGAAGTCCAGCGTCGCGGCGGCGTCGCGCAGGATGCCCTCCGGGTCGTGCATGTCGCCGTCGATGAAGGCCACCGAGCTGGTGGGGATTCCGGCCAGCAGCTGGTGGGCATGGGCGATCACCACGGGGTCCCGGTCGACGTACACGACCTTGCTCTCCGGCGCGATCCGCTGGGCCACCTCGTGCACCGGTTGCGCGGTCGGCAGCCCTGTGCCGATGTCCAGGAACTGCCGGATGCCCGCCTCGGCGGTCAGGTAGCGAACGATCCGTACGAGCGCGGCGCGGGCGCCCCGGATGTCGACCCGCACGTCTCCGCCCGGCCAGTTCGCGAACGCGAACTCGGCGGCCTGCCGGTCGGCCTCGAAGTTCGCCGTCCCGCCTTGCAGGTAGTCGAGTACCCGGGCGACGTGGGGCACAGTGGTGTCGAACGAAACCTGCTGATCAGTCACAACTTCCTCCTGGACGGGTTGGGATTCCGCATTTCGACCCTCCCAGGAAGACGCCGGACCGGCCTCTTCCGTATTGCCGAAGGTTTCCCGCCCGGCGCCGATGAGTCCGGCGGTCCGCGCCGGTACGTATTCATGGCGGGACACAGCTGGACATCGAGGAGCAGACTGATGGCGAGTGCAGTGACCGTCCGCTTCGGCGGCCTGGTGATCGGGTCGGCCGACCCGCAGCGGCTGAGCGCGTGGTACCACGCGGCGCTTGCGCCCGACTCGGAGCCCGGTGACGTGCTCGGGCGCCCGGTGGTAGAGGTCGGCGGAGCACGGTTGGTGTTCGACAAGCGGGCCGACGTCGCGGACGCCACCACGGAGCCGGGCCGGATCCTGATCAACCTGTTCACGCCGGACATCCAGGGCGCAGCCGCGCATCTGGAGGGCTTCGACGTACGGTGGGTGCGTCCGGTGGAAACCCTGCCCGACTTCGGCTCCGTCGGCACCTTCACCGACCCCGACGGCAACTACGTCCAGTTGCTGTCCCCCGCGGGGCCGCCGGCCGGCGCGTAGCGGCCCCTGAACCCGTGGCCTGCCCCCGTCCCCCTGGGGGGCAGGCCACGTTCGTGTCGGCGTCAGCGCAGCAGGTCGGCCACTCGTTCGCCGATCATGACAACTGTCAGGTGGGTGTTGGCGCGGACCATGTGCGGTAGCACCGAGGCGTCCGCGACGTACAGGCCATGGATCCCGTGCACGGCGCACCGGTGGTCGACCACCGCGTCCCGATCGCCCGACGGTCCCATCCGGCAGGTCCCGGCCGGGTTGTACGCACTGTCGACGGCCGCTTCGACATAGCGGTCGAGGGCGGCGTCGGAGTCCAGGTCCGCCTCGGTCAGCACGGCGAACCTGGCCGCCTCGGCGCGGATCGTGGGCTGTTCGGCCAGCGCCCAGCAGATCCGCAGGGCGTGCCGAAGCAGCGGATAGTCCCGAGGGTCGGAGAGGTAACCGAGGTCGACGCGGGGGGCCACCGTGGGGTCGGCCGAGTCCAGGGTCACCCGGCCGCGCGACCACAGACGTCGCGCCACCGCCATCACCCCGAAGACGCGGCTGGCGCCGGAGAGCCGGCGCAGCTCCGGGAACTGGTGGGTCAGGTCGAAGTGGTTGACCGCGGCGTAGTACATGTCGTTCGTCGCCGGGGAGCCTTCCGCGGTGGTCCGCAGCACGATCTGGCCGGTCGACGTGCCGTAGTTCTCCGAGCCGGGTCTGGGCACCATGAACACGCCGATGCGGGGCTGGTCGGTCAGGTTCGCCCCGACCCCGGGCAGGTCGGCCAGCACGTCGATGCCGTGGCGGCGCAGTTGTTCGGCCGGCCCGATGCCGGAACGCATCAGTATCGCCGGGCTGTGCACCGCCCCCGCGGCCAGGATCACCCGGTCCGCCAGCACGCGCCGTCCGCCCGCCCGTATCCCGACGGCCCGGTCGCCGTTCAACAGCACGCGCTCCACGGGGACCCCGCCGGCGACGGTGAGGTTGGCACGCCCCCGGCACGGCTCCAGGTAGGCGGCGGTCGACACCCGGGTGGCGGCGTCGCGGCGGTGCGACGGGATCGGGCCCACACCGGTCGAGTCCGGAGCGTTGTGATCCGGTGACAGCGGGTATCCGGCGTCCACGCAGGCCCCGTGGAACGCCCGCTGCACCGCGGTCAGCTCGTCGGCGCGCCACCGCCGGATCGGGACCGGGCCGTCCGTGCCGTGGTATGGCCGCTGGCCGAAGTCCAGGTCGTCCTCCAAGGCGGTGAAGAACGGCAGCACCTGCTGCCAGGACCACGCGGAGCTGCCGACCGCGTCCGCCCACTCGTCGTAGTCCGAGGGCATGCCGCGGATCGCCACGGTGTTGCCGATCGCGGAGGACCCACCGGCCACCCGGCCCTGCGGGAACCGGATGGACCGGTCGCCGGTTATCCGGGCGGTGAGCCCCCAGTCGTGGCCGGTCAACGCCATTCGGTTGCCGTCGAGCAGGTCCGGTGGAGTACCGTCGACCGGGTAGTCGGGGCCCGCCTCGATCAGCAGGACCCGGCGGGCCGGGTCCTCGCTGAGCCGGGCGGCGAGCGGTGCGCCGGCACTTCCCGCGCCGATGACGATGTCGTCATAGTGCTGCGCGATCATGACGTCCCTTCTGGTGGGCAGGGTGGTAGGAGGGTCACTGCGCGGCCGACGTCTGCGGCTGATCGGTGTGGCACCCGGGTCACCGACGCATGGCGAGTTCGCCGCCGAGCAGATAGAGGCCCGCCATCTCGAAGTGCGAGGAGCTGAGCGCGATGTGCTTGGTGGCGGTGTGTACGTCGCGGAAACACCGTTCGAGTCGGCTCGTCTCGTACACGGAGCTGGACCCGGCGAGGTCGTACATGGTGTCCACGACGCTGACCGCCTGTTCGGACACGGTCGCGCCGGTGAGCCGGATCAGGCAGGACAGCTCGTCTCCGCCGGTGCCGCCGGCCTCCTCGGTGCGGGCCGCGGCGTCGTGCAGCAGCACCCGCGCGCCGTGCACCAGCATTTCGGCCCGGCCGACCTTGTCCTGCACGGTGTGGCCGGCGGCGAGCACGGTGGTGCCGCTCGCCGGCACCTTGCTCCGGGCGAGCGCCACGAAGGAGTCGATCGCGTCGACCGCCAGACCCAACGGCACTGGGGCCGTGGTGAACGGGCCGAAGTCGAAGTAGCTGACGGGGTACGCCCGCGCCGGGCGGTCGCGTGGCGGCCGGGCCATCGCCGTCCTGGTGGTGGACAGGTCCTCGGGGACGAACAGGTCGGCGACGCGGTAGTGGTTGCTGCCGCTGGCGCGCAGGCCGATCGCGTGCCAGGTGTCGCGTATCTCGACGGCGTCCTTCGGCACGAACAGCACCACGATCTCCGGACCGTGCGGGCCGACGACCCGTTCGCCGCCGGAGGTCAGGAAGGCCATGCAAGCCAGCCAGCCGGCGTGGGCGCTGCCACTGGCGAACGACCACTCGCCGGAGAGCCGGTAGCCGCCGTCGACCCGCTCGGCGGAGCCGAACGGCTTCACCCCGCCCACGACCAGCCCGTCGTTGTCCTTGAACAGTTGGCGGGCCCGGTCCTCCGGCAGGTAGTCCGAGAGCCGACCGATCGCGCCCTGGACGCCCATCTGCCAGGCCACCGAGGCGTCGATGCGGGCGAGTTCCTCCAGCACGGCCATCCCGGTGCCGAGGCTGACCTGCTCGCCCCCGAACTCGCGCGACACCCACATCCGCGGGATCCCGGCGTCACGCAGGGCCTCGTAGACGACCGCCGGGGTGACCCGGTTCCGTTCGCCGTCCTGGCGGTGCGCCGCCAGCAGCGGGGCTATCTTGTCGACTCGCCGGAGCCACTCCTGCTGTTCCGCCGTGCCGGCAGGGCCGGGTAGCCGTGGTCGGCTCACTGCTCCGTTCACAGCCGTCACCTCCTACGTGTTTCGTGGGGACGGCTCCGAGGCTATGGGTGGCCCTCCCAGGGGCCTACTTCTAGGTTGCCGCCGCCGGCCGACGGGTGCCCGCGGGTGCGCAGGCGCGCCGACGAGCCCCCGTCGAGCTTGCCCCTGGCCCATATCATCGGGTGGCGACGGTAGATGCCTTCGTCCTCCAGGAGACGACGACTGCCAGCTGACGACAAGCCCGAGGCCCCACAGACCGGCGACTTCCGACTGACCGACCACGGCGAGCTGGAGATCTTCGACGGCACCGGCTGGGTTCCCTACCCTTCGGTGCCCGACGTGAACCCCGGGCCGGTCATCCGTGACGAACCCCCGGGCGGAGGCGGCCATGACGATGACGGCCAACAGTAGCCCGAGAGTGTCGGTGACTACGCTGCGTTTACGACCGACGATCTTCTTGGCCGCGTCGGCTCCTTGTGTGGCGATTGGCGGGTTCGTGGAAGTCTTCACGCTCTGTGTATCGATGACCGCGGCGGTGGGCTGCGCTTCGCGGCCGGCCTTCACCCTGGCCAGGGCGGTCAGGTCGAGATTGAGCTGGGCGAAGATTCCTTCGTCGCGCCACGCGGCATAGTAGTAGTACACGGTGGTGTGTGGCGGAAAGTCATGAGGGAGGTACTTTCAGGGGATCCCGGTGCGGTTGACGTAGAGGATGGCGTTGAAAACGTCCCGGACGTCGGTGCGGGCCGGCTCGCCGGTGGGCCGACGGTCGAGGCGGGCTTGCTGCCAGGCGAGCAGGGTCGGTGCGATCAAGGTTTAACGGGCGTCGGAGATGTCGCTGGGATAGGCGCGGCGAGCGGTCACCGCCAAGATCCACCCTGGACAGACCGGATGGGCCCGCGGCAGATGGTAGCGGCGAGTCCGGGTCATGTCTACGTCAGACGGAATTCAGGGCGCATCTGCTGACGAAACAGGCGCTGGGAGGGCGTTTGAATAGGTTTTGTAGGCCTAAGAGCGTGTTTGAGATGGGGTTGATCAGGTCCAGGTGAAGGTGCGGCGGGCTTGACGTCGTGCCGGTTGACCGCGGGTGATGCGGCGGGTCATGCCAGCGATGGCGGCCCAGCGGATGAGCGCTTCG
>NZ_SMKJ01000253.1:0-10554 GCF_004348615.1 Micromonospora sp. KC207 | reverse complement strand
GGAGTACCTGCGTCGCCGGGGGGTCCGGGCGATGCCCCCGGACGCCGCTCTCGCCGCCCTCGGGCGGATCCTGGACGCCGACGAGAGCGGGGTGACGATCTCCGACACGCACTGGGGCCGGTTCGCGTCCGGCTTCGCCGCCGCGCGTCCCGCCCCGCTGCTGGCCGAGCTGCCGACCGTCGACGACGATCCGGCGCACCGAGCGGGGCCCGCGCCCCGACCGGCCCCGGCGGCCATCGACCGTGCCGGGCTGCTGGTGCTGGTCCGCGCCGAGGCCGCCGAGGTGCTGGGGCACGACGGGATCGACGACGTACCGGCCGACGCGGAGTTCGCCGCCCTCGGCTTCGACTCGCTCGCCGCCGTCCAGCTACGTCGCCGGCTCGGCGAGGCCACCGGCCTGAGCCTCCCGGCCCCGGTCCTGTTCGACCACGGCACCCCCGACGCGCTCGCGGCGCACCTGCACGGCCTGCTCACCGACGCGGCGGGCGGAACATCCGCGCCGGTCGCCGCAAGCGCCCTGGTCGAGATGTACCGGCGGGCCGTCGGCACCGGCCGCGCCGCCGAGGCGGTGGAGGTTCTCGGCACCGTCGCCACGTTCCGGCCGGTGTTCCGGGCCCCGGACGAGCTGGGCGGGCCACCGGCCCTCGTTCCGCTCGGCACCGGGGCGGGCGGGCCCCCGCTGATTTGCTGCGCGGGCACGGCCGCGGCGTCCGGCCCTCGGGAGTTCACGGCCTTCGCCGCCGCGCTGGCCGACCTCCGGGACGTCGCCGTGCTGCCGCAGACCGGCTTCCTGCCCGGCGAGCCGTTGCCCGCCGGGCTGGACGTCCTGCTCGACGTCCAGGCCGACGCCGTCCTGGCGCACTGCGCCGGGGGGCCCTTCGTTCTGGTCGGGCACTCCGCCGGGGCCAACATGGCGCACGCGCTGGCGCTGCGCCTGGAGGCGCGGGGGGCCGATCCCGCCGCGCTGGTGCTGATGGACATCTACACGCCCGCCGCGCCGGGGGCGATGGGGGTGTGGCGCGAGGAGATGCTGGCGTGGGTCGCCGAGCGGTCCGTCGTCCCGGTCGACGACACGCGGCTGACCGCGATGGGCGCCTACCATCGGCTGCTCCTGGGCTGGGCCCCCCGGCCGATCCGGGCACCCGTGCTGCACCTGTACGCCGGTGAGCCGGTGGGCGCCTGGCCCGATCCCCGGCAGGACTGGCGTTCGCGCTTCGACGGCGCGCACACCAGCGCCGAGGTGCCCGGCACCCACTTCTCGATGATGACCGAGCACGCCTCCGTCGCCGCCGCCACCGTGCACAAGTGGCTCGACGAGGTGTGCCCGCCCCGCGTTCCGTGACCCGTACGCCGGTTTCGTCCCTCCCGGCGACCCCGACGACAAAAGGAGAGCGCATGACCACAGTCCCGCCCGACGGGGACCCCGCGACCTGGGCCCGACGGCTGCAACTGACCCGCGCCGCGCAGTGGTTCGCAGGGAACCACGGCGACCCGTACGCGCTGATCCTGCGAGCGGAAACCGACGACCCGACACCGTACGAGCGGCAGGTGGCAGCCCAGCCGCTGTTTCGCAGCGAGCAGTTGGACACCTGGGTGACCGGGGACGCCGCGTTGGCCCGGGAGGTGCTGACCGACGACCGGTTCGGCTGGCTGACCCGGGCCGGGCAGCGGCCCGCCGAGCGGACCCTGCCGCTGGCCGGCACGGCACTGGACCATGGGCCGGAGGCCCGACGCCGGCTGGACGCGTTGACCGCGCCCGGCGGGCCGGTCCTGCGGGCCGACGCCGAGGGGGCGCGCGCCCGGGTCGAGGAGACCACCGCGGCCCTGCTCGACGGGCTCGGCGAGCGGTTCGACCTCGCCGTCCTCGCCCGGCGGCTGGTCGCGTCGGTGTTGGCGGACCTGCTCGGGGTGCCCGCCGCCCGGCGGGGCCGCTTCACCGAGGCGCTCGCCGCCGCCGGCCGTACGCTGGACAGCCGGCTGTGCCCGCAGACCGTGGCGAACGCCCTGGCCACCGTCGCCGCCACCGCCGAGCTGACCGGCCTGCTGGGCGAGGTGCCGCCCGTGACCCCGCCGCCGGTTCGGCCCGGCCCGGCCACGCCGTCCGCCGCCGGCGAGGCCGCGCCCGAGGGCGGTTCGGGCGTCGCGCCCGACGCCGGGCCGGGCGTCGCAGCCGACGGTCCGGCGTCGGCCGATGACCGGCTGGCCGCCGCGCTGGCGCTGGCGGTCGGCACGGCCGAACCGGCGACCACCCTGCTCTGCAACGCGGTCCGTGCGCTGCTGGACCGCCCCGGCCAGTGGGCCCTGCTCCGCGAGGGCCCCGGACGGGCCGCCGTCGTCGTCGAGGAGACCTTGCGCTGCTTCCCGCCGGTGCGCCTGGAGAGTCGCGTCGTGCAGCAGGACGTCATCCTGGCCGGGCAGTTCCTCCCGGCGGACAGCCACTTGGTCGTGCTGGTCGCCATGGCGAACCGGGGCCCGCGCGCGGTGACCGACCCGGACCGGGACGGGTTCCACCCCGGCGGGTCGCGCGCCCCGGCCCTCGGCATGACGGGTGTGCCGCAGCTCGCCGGTGCCGGGTCGCTGATCAGGCTCGTCGTCACCACCGCCCTGCGGACCCTCGGTGAGGCGGTCCCCGCGCTCCGTCCGGCGTCCGGTGGCGTCCGGTGGCGACGCTCGCCCGTCCTGCTCGGCCACGCCCGCTTCCCGGTCACCCGGGCGGGAGACGGCGGGCACCGGTCCGACGACCGCCCGGCGACGGAGGAGGCGGCCCGATGCGCGTCCTGATCACGTCCTTCGCGCACAACACCCACTACTACGGCCTGGTGCCGTTGGCCTGGGCGCTGCGCGCGGCCGGCCACGAGGTACGGGTGGCGAGCCAGCCCGCGCTCACCGACACCATCGTGCAGTCCGGGCTGACCGCGGTGCCGGTCGGCGACGACCAGGCGATCATCGACCTGCTCACCGAGGTCGGCGGCGACCTGATGCCTTACCAACGGGGACTGGACTTCACCGAGACCCGTCCCGAGGTGCTGACCTGGGAATACCTGCTCGGGCAGCAGACCATGCTCGCCGCGCTGTGCTTCGCGCCGCTCAACGGCGACTCCACGATGGACGACATGGTGGCCCTGGCCCGGTCCTGGCAGCCCGACCTGGTGATCTGGGAGCCGTTCACCTACTCCGGGCCGGTCGCGGCGCGGGTCGTCGGGGCGACGCACGCCCGGCTGCTCTGGGGGCCGGACGTGGTCGGCAACGCCCGGCGGCTGTTCACCGAGAGCCTGGCGCGGCGGCCGGCCGAGCAGCGCGAGGACCCGATGGCCGAGTGGCTGCGCTGCACCCTGCAACGGTACGGCTGCCAGCTCGGCGACGACGAGATGGAGGACATGGTCACCGGCGAATGGACCATCGATCCCACCGCGGGTAGCACCCGACTTCCCGTCCCGGGTCGCCGGGTGGCCATGCGGTACACGCCGTACAACAGCCCCTCGGTGGTGCCGGAGTGGGTGGCCAAGGCCGACCGGACCCGGGTCTGCCTCACCCTCGGCGTGTCGAGCCGGGAGACGTTCGGCAAGGACGTGGTTTCGTTCCAGGAGCTGCTCGGCGCCCTCAGTGACCTCGACGTCGAGATCGTCGCGACGCTCAGCGACGCCCAGCGCGAGGACCTGGGCGTCCTGCCGGACAACGTCCGGGTGTGTGAGTTCGTGCCGCTGGACGTGCTGCTGCCGACCTGCGCCGCGATCATCCACCACGGCGGGGCGGGCACCTGGTCGACGGCCATGCTCTACGGCGTACCGCAGATCATGATCGCGTCGCTGTGGGACGCCCCGCTCAAGGCGCAGCAGGCGGAGCGACTCGGCGCGGGGATCTCGATCCCGCCGGAGCAGCTCGACGGCCCGACGCTGCGGGCGGCGGTCGCCCGGATCCTCGACGACCCGTCGATCACCGCCGCCGCCCGGCGACAGCGCGACGAGCTGCGCGCCGCGCCGTCGCCGGCGGAGGTCGCCCGCATCCTGGAACGCCTCGTCGAGGACGACCGGTCCGGCCGGACGGCCGGAACCGCCACCGACCACCTCTGGAAGGACTGATGTCCATGATGTACGCCGACGCCATCGCCGAGGTCTACGACCTGGTCTACCAGGGCAAGGGCAAGGACTACGCGGCGGAGGCAGCGGAGCTGGAGGCGCTGGTGCGGGCCCGCCGGCCGCACGCCCGGACGCTGCTGGACGTGGCCTGCGGCACGGGGCTGCACCTGCGACACCTGGCCGGCCTCTTCGACGACGTGGGCGGCATCGAGCTGGCACCGGACATGCTGAGCATCGCCCAGCAGCGAAATCCCGGCGCGGCCCTGCACCTCGGCGACATGCGGACCTTCGACCTGGGGCACCGCTACGACGTCATCACCTGCATGTTCAGCTCGGTGGGCCACCTGACCACGACGGCCGAGCTGGACGCGACGCTGGCCCGGTTCGCCGCACACCTGTCCCCCGGGGGCGTGGCGATCGTCGAGCCGTGGTGGTTCCCGGAGACCTTCACCCCCGGGTACGTGGGCGCGAGCCTGGTGGAGGTCGACGGCCGCACCATCTCCCGGGTCTCCCACTCGGTACGCGAGGGCGGCGCGACCCGGATCATCGTGCACTACCTCGTGGCCAGCCCCGACGGGGGGATCCGGCATTTCGACGAGAGCCACCTGATCACCCTGTTCGAACGGTCCGACTACGAACGTGCCTTCGCCCGGGCGGGCTTCGCCACGGAGTACCTGACGCCCGGCCCGTCCGGCCGCGGCCTGTTCGTGGGCGTCCATCCCTGACGACCCGCCCCGCCCCCCGACCTGCACCACCGACCCGCTGGAGGAACTGGTGCCAGACACACCCGAGTTGAACCGCATACTCGACGCGATCCTCGCCCAGGAGCCCGACGCGCGGGAGTTGGCGGCCCTGCCGCTGCCCTGCTCCTACCGGGCCGTGACGGTGCACAAGGACGAGACCGAGATGTTCGCGGGCCTTCCCCGCCGGGAGAAGGACCCACGCAAGTCGCTGCACACCGAGGAGGTGCCGGTCCCCGAGCTGGGCCCCGGGGAGGCCCTCGTCGCGGTCCTGGCCAGCTCGGTCAACTACAACACGGTCTGGTCGTCGCTGTTCGAGCCGTTGCCCACCTTCGGGTTCCTGGAGCGCTACGGTCGGCTCTCCGAGCTGGCCCGCCGGCACGACCTGCCGTACCACGTCCTCGGCTCCGACCTGGCCGGCGTGGTGCTGCGGGTCGGGCCCGGCGTGAACCGCTGGTGCCCGGGTGACGAGGTCGTGGCGCACTGCCTCTCCGTGGAGCTGGAGTCCGCCGACGGCCACAGCGACACCATGCTCGACCCGGAGCAGCGGATCTGGGGCTTCGAGACCAACTTCGGCGGCCTGGCCGAGATCGCGTTGGTCAAGGCGAACCAGCTGATGCCCAAGCCCGCCCACCTGACCTGGGAGGAGGCCGCCGCGCCGGGACTGGTCAACTCCACCGCCTACCGCCAGTTGGTCTCCGGCAACGGGGCCCGGATGAAGCAGGGCGACAACGTCCTCGTCTGGGGAGCCAGCGGCGGCCTCGGCGCGTTCGCCACCCAGCTGGTGCTGGCCGGTGGGGCAAATCCCGTCTGCGTGGTCTCCAGCCCGCAGAAGGCCGAGATCTGCCGCCGGATGGGCGCCGAGGCCGTCATCGACCGGGCCGCGGAGGGCTACCGCTTCTGGTCTGACGAGCACACCCAGAACCCCCGGGAGTGGAAGCGGTTCGGCAAGCACATCCGGGAGTTGACCGGCGGCGAGGACGTCGACATCGTCTTCGAGCATCCCGGCCGGGAGACGTTCGGCGCTTCGGTCTACGTCACCCGTAAGGGAGGCACCGTGGCCACCTGCGCCTCGACGAGCGGCTTCGAGCACGTCTACGACAACCGTTACCTGTGGATGTCCCTGAAGCGCATCGTCGGCACGCACTTCGCCAACTACCGGGAGGCGTGGGAGGCCAACCGGCTGGTGGTCAAGGGCAAGATCCACCCGACGCTGTCGCGCTGCTACCCGCTGGAGGAGGTCGGCCAGGCGGTCTACGACGTCCATCACAACCTGCACCAGGGGAAGGTCGGCGTGCTCGCGCTAGCGCCCCAGGAGGGCCTCGGGGTCCGGAACCCGGAGCTGCGGGAACGCCACCTCGCGGCAATCAACCGCTTCCGGGCACCGGACTGACGAGCCGCCCGTGACGCCCTCGGGCAAGGCACCCGATCAGGGGCGAGTCGGGTGTTGTCGGGCGGAAAAATTTCACTCCGAGTAGTTGCAGGGTCTGCCGTTACTGTAAACGTATCGATGGCCTTGTACCGCCATCGAGCCCCCTGGATCATCTATTCGTTGTGTGCGAGGTGGTTGGACGCATGACTGGCACCGGCATTCCACTGCGGGACCATGAACTCCGGTTCTTCGAACTCCTGGCCAGGGAGGCGCCCCTGCCGCAGTACGAGGAACTGGTGCACCAGGCGCACCGCGACGGCGTGGACCAGGCCACGCTGGACCGGGTGATGATCGCGAAGCGGCTCGCGCTGGAGCTGCGAGAGGTCGTCGGGAGGCGGTGTCAGCGGCAGGCGGAGCTGGCCGCCCTCGTCGACACCGCCCGTGACCTCGCCGGGGCCACGAACCTGGAGGCCGGGCTGCAACTGGTGGTGCGGCGGACCCAGCTGCTGCTCGCGATGGACGTGGCGTTCGTCAGCCTGGTTGACGACGCGGCCGGCGACTCCTACGTCGCCTCGACCGTCGGGGCGGCCACCGCGCTGACCAGCGGCTACCGGCTGCCCTGGCGCGACGGGCTGATCGTGCCCGCCGCGGCCCGCGAGCCGCTCTCCTGGACGGCGGACTACCTCGCCGACGAGCGCCTCGAACGACACCCGGCCGTGGACGGACTGGTCCGGGCGGAGGGGCTGCACGCGGTGCTGTCGGTGGTCCTGAGCGTCGACGGCCGGCACCTCGGCAACCTGCACGTCGGCCACCGGCAGATCCGTCACTTCGCCCCGGACGAGGTCGCGTCGCTGCGCCTGCTGGCCGAACTCGCGGCGACCGCCGTAGAGCGGATCCGGCTGCTCGACGACACGTGGGCCGAACTCAAGCAGGCTCAGCAGGAAGCGGCCAAGGCCCGGGCCGAGCTGAACGCGGTCCGCATGGCCGACAGCCTCCACCCCGAACTCATCCAGCTCCTCCTCGACGGCGGCGAACTCGACGACCTGGTGGGCAGCGCGGTGCGGCGACTGGGCGGTGCCCTGCACGTCCGGGACCGGGCCAACGGTGTGCTGGCGGCGGCCGGTGACGTCCCTGCCCCGAACGAGCGGGAACTGGCCCGGGTACGGCTGAACGCCCACGCCACCGGTCGGCCCGTCCGGCTGACCACCGGCTCCTGGGTGGTGCCCCTGGCGGCCCGCGCCGGTGACCTCGGCTGTGTGCTGTTCCACGCCGACGAGACGTCCGACCACGAGCGGGTGGCGGCCCTGTCCGCGGTCGCCCAGATCGTGGCGCTGCTGATGACCCGCAACGGCGCTGCCTACGGCCAGCCGGGCGACGGGCTCCTGGAGGACCTGCTCGGCCCGTGGCCGGACGTGGACCGCGGCGGGAAGCGCCGCCGGCGGACACCCGTCGAGCTCGACCGCCCCTACGTCGTCGTGGTCGCCCGCCCCGAGGGCACCGCCCCGCCCCGGGTGTTCGAACGGGCGGTCTCCGTAGCCCAGGGCCTGGACGGCATGAAGGTCATCCGGGACGGCCACGCGGTGCTGCTGCTCCCTGGCGACGACCCGGGTGCCCGGGCCCGGGACGTCTCGCGCGAGCTGGGTGGGCTGCTCGGCCTGCCGGTCACGGCCGGCGGCGCCGGGCCGGTGCGCACCACCGACTCGGTCAACCGCACCTACCAGGAGGCGGCCCGCTGCGTCGACGCCCTGAGCGCGCTGGATGCGAAGGGGCGGGCGGCCTGCTCGCGGGACCTGGGCTTCCTCGGCCTGCTGGTCGCCGGCGGCCACGACGTGACCGGGTTCGTCGACCGGGTCATCGGGCCCGTGCTGAACTATGACGCGCGCCGGCTCACGAACCTCAGGGAGACCCTGCAGACCTACTTCGACTCGGCGGGCAGCCGCACGCGGGCGGCGGAGATGCTGCACCTGCATCCGAACACCGTGTCCCGCCGGCTGGACCGCATCACCCAACTGCTCGGCCGGGACTGGCAGCAGCCGGACCGGGCCCTGGACACGCAGATCGCCCTGCGCCTGCACCGGATCCGTGGCCTGCTCCGCCAGGAGCGGGGCTCCCCGGCGCCGGGCCCGTCGCAGGAGCCGGACCAGCCCGGACGGCCTACCCGGCGCCGTCGCCCAGCATCCGCAGGGCGTGTGCCACGGACGCCAGGGTGACGTGCCGGTGCCAGCCCTGATATGACCGGCCCTCGAAGTCCTGGATGCCGACATCGAGGCTGACGTAGGAGAAGTCGGTCTCGACCCGCCGGGTGAGCTTGCTCAACCGCAGCAGCGGGCCGTACCCGGCGTCGGTCATATTGGTCAGCCACACCTGCTGTACGCCGCGCTCGTACGTCTGCCACTTGCCGAGCAGCGTCAGGGGTAGCCCGAGCGCGGCGGCGCGTGCCGTCGCCGGCGGGGCCGGTGCGGACTGACCGGGTGGGCGGGAACCGGGCAGACCCGGCCAGTACACCTGCAGCGGTGCGACCAGACTGGTCCGCCGGGCGCCGGGGCTGGCCGGGTCGATCCACTCCACCGGGCGGCGCTGTGCACGGGCCAGGCCCAGCAGGTGCTCGGCGGGGGCCGCGGCGACCCGGCTCCCGCGCGGGCCGGACCCGGCGGCCAGTAGGGTGCAGCCGCCGTTGATCCGCAGCAGGAAGGGCAGACCCGCCGTGGTGAAAGCCTCGATCAGCGGGGGCAGCGCCGAGTGCCGGGCGTCCATCACCACCGGGCGGGGACCGATCCCCCAGGCCGCGGCCTTCAGCACCGCCTGCACCGCCGCGCCGTCGCCGGTCGTGCCGTCCTCGTCCTCCGGGACGTTCGCGCGGGCCCCGTTTTCCTGGAGCCAGCCCTTGCCGATGGACAGCTGCCAGTTGACCGGCGCGGCGGCGGCCTCCGAGGCCAGCCAGAGGCCGTAGCTCTGCTGGCTGTTGACCGTCTCGCCCAGCGCGGGCACGTACCGGCGTTCCACGCCGATCGAGTGCCGGCCGGTCTTCGGCACCAGCATCGACCGCACCACCCAGGCCCGGGGCGACAGCATCCGGTCCAGGTGGCCGGCGAGCGCGGCGCGGACGGCCGCCCAGTCCCAGGTGGAGCAACTAATGAAGTGGTGCATGCTTTGCGCCGCCGCCGGCTCGTCGGCGATGCCGGCCAGGTTGCGCATGGTCTTGCGGCCGGGGGCGGTCAGCAGGCCCCGGACGTACAGCTCGCCCTTGCGGCGCTGGTCGGCGCGGGGCAGCGAGGCCAGCAGGGCGGCACAGACCCGGGACACGGTGTCCAGATCGGGCCTTCCCGCAGTCACCTTCTCTCGGATGTCGAGCATCGGCACCATCACTCCCCTTGGCGGTGGGACGATGTGCTGACCACGCAGATCCGGCCCCCGTCCCACCATCGCCCGCGACGCCTGCCTTGCCCAGGTGCGTCGAGAACACACTTGGCGACGGTGGCGATCCCGCACCCACCGTGGCCCGGCCGGCGCACGCCCCAAGCGGCCGGGCGCGGGCCGAAGACCCGGTGACGCCCACACACATCGCGGCTGCGGTCGCAGCGAAGTGTGTGACCGGCGAACCTCGCTTCCCGCGCCGCTCTCCGGAAGCCTTCTTAGGAGATCGGCATTCTTCCGGCGAACTGATGGGCGTCGGTCGAATCGGATCTTGCGGCCCGCCCGGTCCTGTCCGTGACACCAGGCGACCATCCGACCCGCGAAGGACCCAGATGAGCTCCGCAGCGCACCATCCCCCGCACCCGGCGAAGGCCGACGCCCTGATGGACAACGCCGACGTCGGGGCTGGTGCCGGTGCCGAGGCGGACGGTCCGGTGCTCGACCGGGCCGCCCTGCGGCGGGTCGCCGGCCTGTCGACCGAGAGGGCCGACGTCACCGAGGTCGAGTACCGACAGTTACGGCTGGAACGCGCGGTCCTGGTCGGCGTCTGGACCACAGGCACCGCCGACGAGGCCGAACGCTCCCTCAACGAGCTGGCGGCCCTCGCCGAGACCGCGGGGGCCGTGGTGCTCGACGGGGTGATCCAGCGCCGCGACCGGCCCGACCCGGCGACGTACATCGGCTCCGGCAAGGCCCGGGAGCTGCGGGACATCGTCCGGGACGCGGGGGCCGACACGGTGATCTGCGACGGCGAGCTGAGCCCTGCCCAACTCGTACGCCTCGAAGAGGTCGTCGACGCCAAGGTGGTGGACCGCACCGCACTGATCCTCGACATCTTCGCCCAGCACGCCACGTCCCGCGAGGGCAAGGCGCAGGTGGCCCTGGCGCAGATGCAGTACATGCTGCCGCGGCTGCGCGGCTGGGGTCAGTCGCTCTCCCGGCAGATGGGCGG
>NZ_SMKJ01000252.1:0-10704 GCF_004348615.1 Micromonospora sp. KC207 | reverse complement strand
GGTCGGCCGGGCGGGCACGACCAACGTGGTGGCCTGATCCGATTCGCCTCGGGTCAGGGCTGTTCGGCCTGGCGGTCCTGGTGGTGCTGGGTGGCTGGTCGGGCCTCCTCGGCGGGGTCGTCGCGGCCGTCGCGGCGGACCGAGGGCTGCGCCGGATCGAGCCTCCCGCCGCCCGGGAACGGCGGCTGCGGGAGGCCGCAGACCTGCCTCTCGCCGCGGACCTCCTCGCCGCCGCGATGCGGGCCGGGGCGCCGGTGGACCGTTCCGTGCTGGCGGTGGCCGACGCGCTCGGTGGGCCGCTCGCCGACCGTCTCGGTCGGGTCGGCCGGACCCTGCTGCTCGGTGGCGGCCCCCGGGAGGCGTGGTCGCATCTCCTCCCGGTGCCGGGGGCCGAACGGTTGGCCGGTGCCGCGCTGCGCTCGTCGAACAGTGGTGCCGCCCTCGCCGGTGCGTTGACCCGCCTCGCCGACGACCTGCGCGCCGACCGATCGACCGCCGCTGAGGCCGCTGCCCGCCGAGCCGGTGTGCTGATCGTGCTGCCGCTGGGACTCTGCTTCCTACCCGCCTTCATTCTCGCCGGCCTGGTGCCGGTGATCGTCGCCGTCCTCGGCGACGTGCTCTGAGCGCCGCCAGCCGACCGGCTGGGCGGCGACCATCGAGAAGGGAAGAACGAACATGCGCAAGATCCTCACCCGCCTGCGCGGCGACGCAGGGATGAACACCGCCGAGTACGCCGTCGGCACCCTCGCCGCCGTCGCGTTCGCCGGCATCCTCCTCAAGGTGTTGACCTCGGGGAACGTCCAGTCCGCGCTGACCGCCGTCATCGACCGGGCGCTGAAGTGACCGACCGCCGGCAGGCCGTGTGCGACCGGCGTACGCCGGAGCGACAGCCGCAGCCGGGTCGGCGCGTCCGGTCGACGCGGTGGACGGGGCGACGTCCGTCCCGGCTGCCACGGGAGCGTGGGTCGTTCACGGCCGAGTTGGCCGCCGGCCTGCCGGCGGTGCTGCTGCTCCTGCTCGCCGGCCTGACCGCGGTGAACGCGGTCGCGACGCAGGCCGGCTGCCTCGGGGCGGCCCGGGAGGCGGCACTCGCCGCCTCCCGGGGCCAACCCGGCGGCGCGGCCGGTGCCGCTGCGGCACCGGCGGGGGCGGACGTCTCGGTCGCCGTGAACGGCGACCGGGTCACCGCGACCGTACGCGCGCCGGTGCGCGCTCTCGGTGCCCGGCTTCCCCGTATCACCGTGGCCGCCACTGCGGTCGCCGCCGTCGAGCCCGGCGCTCCGGGTCCTCAGCCATGACGAGCCGGGCGGGACGCGCCACCGGCCCGGGACGCGCCGGACGTGCGGTGACAGCCGACGGCGGGACCGGAGATGCACCCGACGTCCGCGCCGACGGTCGAGGCGGTGAGCCGGCCGACCGACGGGGCGGAGATCGGGGCGGGGCGACGGTGTGCCTGCTCGCCATCGGGCTGGTGTTCGTCGTGGTCGGCGCTTTCGGTGCGGCGGTCGGTGCGGCGCGGGTCGCCCGGCAGCGGGCCGGGGTGGCGGCGGACTTCGGGGCGCTCGCGGCGGCGGGTCGCGCGTTGAGCGGCAACGGGGTGGCCTGCGGGGCCGCCGAGGCGATCGTGCGGGCCAACGGGGCGCGGGTGGTCGGCTGCCGGGTCGACGGGCTGGATGCCGTGGTGACGGCGGAGGTGGCGGTGGCCCCGGCGCCGGGCCTCACGCGGGTCGCCACGGTGACCTCCCGGGCCGGCCCGCCACGCGGCTGACGTCGACGCCGGATGGTGCGACGCCGGATGGTGCGACGCCGGATGGTGGTTAGCGCGGATGGTGTAGCGGGCTGGATGGTGACGGGAGGCCGGATGGTGTGGCGAGGGCCGGATGGTGGCGACCGCACGCTGGTGAGGCGGCCTCGCCGGGGCGGCTCCGTGCCCGTGGTGGGCCTGACGGTCGGGGAAGCCGGGTACCGCTCCTTGGTCACGGTGGCCTTGTTGCGACTTGCCGGGGTCCGTGCCGGTTCGGCGCGGACCCCGGGCGGTGCGTCGGTCAGCGGCTTTGGAGGGCGTCCAGGCCGATCGCCATGGCGATCACGAGTCGGCGGTCGATCTGCGGGTTCTGCACCTCGACGACGTACCGGTCCCGCAGGCCCCACTTCTTGATGACCGAGAACACCGGCTGGCCACCGGCGGTGAAGTCGAAGTGGTACGGCAGCCAGGACAGCGAGTCGACGAACCGGCGCAGCAGCGCCACCGGCATGCTCCGTTCCTGGCCGGTGGTCTGCGGCAGGCCGGCCTGCTCGACGTGCCACGTCGACCGCAGCAACGACTGGGCGAAGTCCTTACGGAACAGCCCGATCGGGTTGCCGGCGTGGTCGGTGACGTCGTACGTGGCGCCAAGGTCCAGCCGCTGCCGGGCCTTGAAGCCGAGCAGCGGTTGCTGCTTGCTGTCGTCGGTGTAGATGGTCACCTGTTCCTTGAACGCCAGCCGCTTCTGCTGCGCGAACGCCAGCAGTTCGCCTTCGGAGCCGTCGGGGGCGACGGAGTGGACCTCGTACTGGTTGACCATCATCCGGATCCGCTGCCGGATGTGGAACTGCTGTTGGTGCTGCAAGGCGTCGAGCTGCATGGGATCTCCTTCAAAGGGTCGCCGGAGTCTCGCACAGCCGTCTCCTCGCCGTCTGTCGACGGCCTTAGCAGGCGAGCGCCCGTCAGCGCCCGAGCGCCCGCCGTAGAGTCCAGCGCCCGACCGCCCGACCGTCGTGGACTTCGGCCCCCGAGCGCCCTTCGTCGGTGTCATCGCCCGCCGTCGACGGTGGCCTTGAGTGCCCAGCTGTTGAGCACCTGGTGGATGCCGCGCAGCCGCTCGTTGATCTGTTCCAGCCGTTCCGCCTGAGCGAGCGTTGCCATGGCGGTGCCGAGGGCAATCTGCTGGTCGAGGGTGAGGTGCTCCTGGTCGATGGTGTAGAGCAGGTCGACGGTCTCGGCGATGGTGTCGGCCACGACTCCTCCTTCGGCGGCTAGAAGGCAATTTCAGGGTAGTGGAGCATGGGCGGGACATGGAAGCGCTCCCATGCATCAATGCCCACTACGTCCGACGGTCATGCACGCATCCCGAAAAGGCGGGCACTCGCAGCCCGCGCGGAGCGCCGGCCGTCAGGCAGCCCGCGCGGAGCGCCGGCCGTCAACCCCGGCCGTCAACCCCGGCCGTCAACCCCGGCCGTCAACCCCGGCCGTCAACCCCGGCCGTCAACCCCGGCCGTCAACCCCGGCCGTCAACCCCGGCCGTCAGCGCCGGCGGCAAGGCCCGGTCAGGGCCGCCGGGCCTGCTCGGCCGCCCGGTCACCCTGCCGGGGCAGCGGGGCAGCCGAGCCGTCCGACGCGCCCAGGCTGGCCAGCACCACGTCGAGGACCCGGATCGCGCCCGGCTTGGACAGCGGGTTGTTGCCGTTGCCGCACTTCGGGGACTGGACGCAGGACGGGCACCCCGCCTCGCAGCCGCACTCGGCGATCGCGTCGCGAGTGGCCCGTAGCCACTGGGCCGCCGTCCGGTACGCCCGCTCGGCGAAGCCCGCCCCGCCCGGGTGCCCGTCGTAGACGAAGACGGTGGGGGCCTCGGTGTCCGGGTGCAGCGCGGTCGACAGCCCGCCGATGTCCCACCGGTCGCAGGTGGCCATCAGCGGCAGCAGCCCGATCGCGGCGTGCTCGGCGGCGTGCAGGGCCCCGGGCACGTCGGCCGGCTCGACCCCGGCCGACGCCAGCGACTCCAGGGAGAGGGTGAACCAGACGGCGACGGTGCGCAGTTCGCGGGCCGGCAGGTCCAGCGGCCGGGTGTCGATGACCTCACCGGAGGAGATCCGCCGCCGCTGGTACGACACCACCTGGCTGGTCACGTCCACCTCGCCGAGGAAGAGGCCGACCGGTCCGGCGTCGACGTACGAGCGGACCGACGCCACGGTGAGCGAGGTGACGTCCCGGGCGTGGGTGGACCAGTCGGGCTCCTCCGGGTGCACCAGCGCGCATCCGTCGGCGAGGTCCAGGGAGTCGACCACGTACGAGACGCCCTGGTGCAGGTGGACCGCGCCGGGGTGGACGAGGAAGTGCGCCGAGCCGCCGTCGACGGTGCCGAGCAACCGCCCGGTGGCCGCCTCGACCACGCAGACCGGGGCCCCGCCCTCGCCGCGCAGGTCCACCTCGGGCCGCTCCCGGTGCCGCCAGTACCAGCCCGTCGGTCGTTGCCGCAGCGCGCCGGCCTCGACGAGCGAGTCGACGGCCTCCTTGGCGCCCTCGCCGAAGAGTTCCAGGTCGGCCGGGGTAAGCGGGGCCTCGGCCGCCGCGCAGGCGAGCTGCGGGGCGAGCACGTACGGGTTGGCCGGGTCGAGCACGGTGGCCTCGACCGGGCGGCCGAACAGGGCCTCCGGGTGGTGCACCAGGTAGGTGTCCAGCGGATCGTCCCGGGCCACCAGCACGGCGAGGGCCTCACCGCCGGAGCGCCCCGCCCGCCCGGCCTGCTGCCACAGGGACGCCCGGGTGCCCGGCCAGCCGCAGATGAGCACGGCGTCCAGCCCGACCAGGTCGACGCCGAGTTCGAGCGCGTTGGTCGAGGCGAGCCCGAGCAGGTCACCGTGCAGCAGGGCCCGCTCCAGCTCGCGCCGCTCCTCGCGCAGGTAGCCGGCCCGGTAGGCGGCCACCCGGCCGCCGAGCCCGGGGACGGCCTCGTCGAGAGCGCGGCGCGCGGTGGCGGCCACCACCTCCGCGCCCTTGCGGGACCGGACGAAGGCGAGGGTGCGTACCCCGGCGGCGACCGCGTCGGCGAGCAGGCCGGCGGTCTCCCGCAGCGCCGACCGGCGCACCGGCGCGAGGTCGACGGCCCCGACCGCCGGGTCGCCGGCACCGGGCAGCAGCGGCGGCTCCCACAGGGCGAACGTCACCCCGCCGCGCGGGGAGGCGTCGTCGGTGACGGCCGCGACCGGCAGGCCAGTGAGCCGCCCGGCCGCCGTCGCCGGGTCACCCGACGTGGCGGAGGCCAGCACCATGATCGGGGTACGGCCGAAGCGGGCGCACTGGCGGCGCAGCCGACGCAGCACGTGCGCGACGTGCGAGCCGAACACCCCCCGGTAGGTGTGGCACTCGTCGACGATCACGTACGCCAGCCGGCGCAGGAAGCCGGACCAGTGGGCGTGCCCGGGGAGGATGCCGTGGTGCAGCATGTCGGGGTTGGTCAGCACGAACCGGGAGTGCCGGCGGATCCAGTCCCGCTCGGCGCGTGGGGTGTCCCCGTCGTAGCAGGCGGGGCGTACCCCGTCGAGTTCCAGGCCGGCGACGGCGCGCAACTGGTCGGCGGCGAGCGCCTTGGTCGGCGCCAGGTAGAGCACGGTGGCCCGGGGGTCGGCGAGCAGGGTGGCCAGCGCGGGAAGCTGGTACGCCAGGGACTTGCCGGACGCGGTGCCGGTGGCGACGACGACGTGCGTGCCGGCGTACGCCAGGTCGGCGGCCTCGGCCTGGTGCCGCCACGGCGCGACCACGCCGCGTCGGGCGAACGCCGCGCGTAGTTCCTCGGGGGCCCATCGCGGCCACGGCACCTGTTCCCCGGCCCGGGCCGGCACCCGTTCGACGTGGGTGACCGGGTCTGCGTCGGCACCGGTGCGCAGCCGGCGCAGCAGCTCGGTCGGGCCCTCGCCCGGCGGGCGGTCGGGGCCGTGGCCTGCGGCTACGGTGGCTGCGGGGGTCACGTCCTGCACTCTCGCACAAGTGTTCGGAGTTGGTCTTTGGGGGTGTGGGTAAGGGGGAGCCTTCGCCGGTGACCTCGCGGACGGTCTCGGCGGAGATGGTTAGATGCCCAGGAGAGTTTACGACTCTTGCGAGGAGGACCGATGGAGCTGTCGCTGGCGACCCGTGCCGTGGGGAAGCACACGGTGCTCGAGGTCGGCGGTGAGGTCGACGTGTACACGGCACCTCGCCTGCGGGAACGGCTCCTGGAGTTGGTCGACGGCGGGGCCCGGCACGTCGTGGTGGACCTGGGCCGGGTCGACTTCCTGGACTCCACGGGCCTGGGTGTGCTGGTCGGCGCGCTGAAGCGGCTGCGCGCGGCGGGCGGCAGCTTCGCGCTGGTCTGCGGCAAGGAGCCGCTGCTCAAGATCTTCCGGATCACCGCGTTGGACCAGGTCTTTCCGCTGCATCCGACCGTCGATGCGGCGATCGGGGCCGATCCGACCGGCGCCGGCGCCTGATGGCGACGGTTCGGCTCTCCTTCTCGCCGGCTCCGGTGCACGTCCGCACCGCCCGGCTGGTCGGTGTCGCGGTGGCCCGCCGCGCCGGCGTCCGCGAGGACCTGCTCGACGAGGTGCGGCTGGCCATCGGTGAGGCGTGCACCCGGGCGGTCGCCCTGCACCGGCAGTACAACGTGCCGGACCCGGTGCTGGTGGAGATGTCCGACAGCGGGGCGTACGCGGTGCGGGTGGTGGACCGGGCGCCGATCGAGGCGAGCGTCGGCCTGGCCGCGCTGGACGCCGACCAGCTCGCCAACGAGTCGCTCAACGAGGACGACCTGACCACGGGCGTGGGCTTCGCGCTGCTCGCCGGCTTCGTCGAGGATCTTCAGGTTCGCCCCGTCGACGAGGGCGTCGGCACCGAGGTCCGCATGGTCTGGCCGGTGCAGCGCTGATCCCCGGCTCAACGCCCGCTGACCTTATGTTCAACTTCCGACTGACCGTATGATCAACTCCGGCTGACTGTGTGCTCAGCCGTCTGAGCTGACTCCGCGCTCAGCATACTGATTCGCTGATCAGGCCGTGCTCCTGATCGGGAGGGCGGCCCGTTCGTCGTGGTCGGGCTCTATATCAGATTTCCTCGTGTAACACAGCGACGAAGATCATCCCGACATGGTGCCCCATAATGTGACCTCCAGCACTACGGAGGGCTACAGTACGCGGGTTGTGAGCAAGTGATCCTTCCCGCAGCCAGCGGGTATGGGTGTTCATCGCTGGTCCGCTGGAGTGGGTTGGCGCGCTTGCGAGTCCGCATCCAGGCGTCGGTCTGTGCGTCTCCACCGGCCGGCGCGAGTGTTCGGTACAGGAGGACACAGATGTCCGGGACCTTCGCCGCCGACGGCGGCGCACTGTCCCTTACCGGAGCCAACCTGACGTACGTCGTCATCGCCGCGGTCATCGCGCTGATGGCACTCGTCTTCGCCGCCGCCTTGACCAAGGCCGTGCTGGCAGCCGGTAAGGGCACCACCAACATGCAGGAGATCTCCGGGGCGGTACAGGAGGGGGCCTCGGCCTACCTGCTCCGGCAGTTCAGGACCCTCGCGATCTTCGTGGCGATCGCCGTGGTGCTGCTCTTCCTGCTGCCGGTGCACGACACCGACGGCAGCGAGATCGCGGTGAAGATCGGCCGGTCCGCCTTCTTCGTGGTGGGCGCCCTGTTCAGCGCGTTCATCGGCGGTGCCGGCATGTGGCTGGCCACCCGCGCGAACCTGCGGGTCGCCGCCGCGGCCCGGGAGGCGACCGGCGGCCGGGAGGGCGCCATGAAGATCGCCTTCCGCACCGGCGGCGTGGTCGGTTTCCTCACCGTCGGCCTCGGCCTGTTCGGCGCGGCGCTGGTCGTCCTGCTGTTCAAGGGCGACGCCCCGACCGTGCTGGAGGGCTTCGGCTTCGGCGCCGCCCTGCTCGCCATGTTCATGCGGGTCGGTGGCGGTATCTTCACCAAGGCGGCCGACGTCGGCGCCGACCTGGTCGGCAAGGTCGAGCAGGGCATTCCCGAGGACGACCCGCGCAACGCCGCCACCATCGCCGACAACGTGGGCGACAACGTCGGCGACTGCGCCGGCATGGCCGCCGACCTCTTCGAGTCGTACGCGGTCACCCTTGTCGCCGCGCTGATCCTCGGTCGGGCCGCGTTCGGCAACGACGGCCTTGTCCTCCCGCTGATCATCTCCACGATCGGCGTGCTGGTGGCGATCGTCGGGGTCTTCATCACCCGGCTGCGCGCCTCCGACCGCAACGGCCTCACCGCGATCAACCGGGCCTTCTACCTCTCGGCCCTCTTCTCCGCCGTCCTGGTCGCTATCGCGTCCTACGCCTACCTCAAGCCGACCTGGGCCGACCTGCTCGGGGCCGAGTGGCGGACCAGCCTCGGCGTCGACGGTGGCGACCCGCCGCTGGGCCCGCGCGGGATGACCATCGCCGCCGTGATCATCGGCATCGTGCTGGCCGCCGCGATCCAGGCGCTCACCGGCTACTTCACCGAAACCAACCGTCGCCCGGTGCAGGACATCGGCAAGAGCTCGCAGACCGGCCCGGCGACCGTCATCCTCGCCGGCATCAGCGTCGGCCTGGAGTCGGCCGTCTACTCGGCGCTGCTGATCGGCGCGGGCGTCTTCGGCGCGTTCCTGCTGGGCGGCGGCTCCATCACGCTGTCCCTGTTCGCGGTGGCGCTGGCCGGCACCGGCCTGCTCACCACCGTCGGCGTGATCGTCGCGATGGACACCTTCGGCCCGATCTCCGACAACGCGCAGGGTGTGGCCGAGATGTCCGGCGACATCGACGAGAACGGCGCCCGGATCCTCACCGAGCTGGACGCGGTCGGCAACACCACCAAGGCGATCACCAAGGGCATCGCGATCGCCACCGCCGTTCTCGCGGCGACGGCGCTGTTCGGCTCGTACACCGACACGCTGCGCACGGCGTACGCGGACGCGGGCGTCGGCGACGTCGGCGCGGAGATCCTCAACTCGCTGAACGTGGCGAACCCGCGCAACCTCGTCGGCCTGATCATCGGCGCGGCGGTGGTCTTCCTCTTCTCCGGGCTGGCCATCAACGCGGTCTCCCGCTCGGCGGGCGCGGTGGTGATGGAGGTCCGCCGGCAGTTCCGCGAGCTGCCCGGGATCATGGACCGCACCCAACGACCCGAGTACGGCAAGGTCGTCGACATCTGCACCCGGGACGCGCAGCGTGAGCTGGTGACCCCCGGCCTGCTCGCCATCCTCGCCCCGATCGCCGTCGGTTTCGGCCTCGGGCCGGGCGCGCTGGCGGCGTACCTGGCCGGGGCGATCGGCGCCGGCACCCTGATGGCGGTCTTCCTGTCCAACTCCGGCGGCGCGTGGGACAACGCCAAGAAGCTCGTCGAGGACGGCGCGTTCGGCGGCAAGGGCTCCGACTCGCACGCCGCCACGGTGATCGGCGACACCGTCGGCGACCCGTTCAAGGACACCGCCGGCCCGGCGATCAACCCGCTGATCAAGGTGATGAACCTGGTCTCGCTGCTGATCGCGCCGGCCGTCGTGGCGTGGAGCGTCGGCGACAACCGCAACGTCGGCCTCCGCGTCGGCATCGCGGTGGCGGCCACGCTGATCATCGTGGCGGCGGTGGTGTTCAGCAAGCGCAAGGGCGTCGCGATGGGCGACTCCGACGACAGCGGCACCGGCGCGGGCAGCGCCGGCCAGCGGCCGGAGACGGTCAACGCCTGAGCGGTGACACAGCGGGTTCCCGGCCGGTCGACCACCCGCGGCCGGGAACCCGCCGTCGCCGCAACGCCGGCCCAGGGCCCACCCGTCCCGTTCCGGCCCACCGGGGGCGGCAAACCGACCCGTGGCACAACGGCGCGGAGGCCGTACGCTGCAACGCATGCGCACGTGCCGGGCGGCGACCGCCGGAAAGCTCACGGTGGTCCTCGCCACGCTCGTCCTGGCACTGGTCGCGTGCGGCGGCGGTCCCAGCCCCCGGGCCTGGGCGGCGTCGGTCTGCGAGGCGCTCACCCCGTGGCGGGCCGAGATCAACAAGCTGACCAGCAGCACCCAGCAGCAGATGACCGCGCAGACCACCCCGGCCCAGGCGAAGGAGAACCTGGTGCGACTCTTCGCCGGCGCGGAGAACGCCAGCGAGACCGCCCGCCGCAAGGTCGACGAGGCCGGTGTCCCGGAGACCGAGCACGGCGAGGAGATCTCGGCGCGCTTCCAGGCGTCCCTGGGCAAGGTGCGCGACGCGTACGGCCGGGCCCGGGACACCATCGACGGGCTCGACACCGGCGAGGCCACCGCCTTCTACGACGGGGTGCGCGCGGCCGTGGGGACCCTCGACAAGGAGTACGACGCCAGCGCGCTGGACACCAGCCGGCTCGACTCCGAAGAACTCAGGCAGGCCTTCGACGAGGTCCCGGAGTGCCGCTGACGTCCCCCGACCGACCAACCGACCCGGTGCGGCAGCTCTCCCTGTTCGGCGCCGAGGCGGCGGATCCGTCCGTCGCCGATCTGGCCGGCCTGCTCGCCGGGCCCGGGGAGGTGTCCCGGATGGGCGGCACCGCCCGGCTGTCGGTCGTGCTCGACTCCGCCTGGCGGGTGCACGTGCTCGTCGCCGAACTGGGCCGGCGTGGAGTCGCCGCGACCTGGGAAGCGACCGCGGACGGCCGGCACCTGGTGCGCACCTCGTACGCGAGCACCCTGGCACCGCTCGCGCTGGCCTGGCTGGCGGCGGAGGACGTGAAACGGCCGCCCGCCGGCTTACATCTCAACGGTCGGCGGTTGCGGCTCTGGGTGGCCGTCGCGGGAGCGGCCGACCCGCCCGGCTTCCTGCTCCGCCTCGGCGCGACGGACGAGCGCTGCTGGGGGCCGGTCGGCGCGGCCCTGGCCGCCGTCGGCCTGCCGGCGGTGCTGCTCGACGCGCAGGCGGGCGGGCCGGCGTACCGGATCACGGGCCGCCGCCGGCTGGCCC
>NZ_SMKJ01000251.1:0-10781 GCF_004348615.1 Micromonospora sp. KC207 | reverse complement strand
GGGCTAGCCGGTCGGGCCGTGCCGCCCGGTGCCCCGAACGGTGGTCCCGCCCAGCCCGTTGTGGCGCGGGCGGTGACCCCGCCCGCGCGCGCCGACGAGCGGCCGGCAGATCCCGCCGCCGGCCGCGCGGCACCGCCGCAGCGCGAAGCAGGCCGGCCGGACCCCACCGTTGGTACCGCGTCGCCGGTCCGCCCCGACCAGCCGCCCGCTGTGGCCCGGGCCGCCGCCGTGGTGCCGTCCGCCGCCGCCGCGCCGCCGGCCCGGCCCGGCCCGGGTCCCGGGCCCCGCCCGGATGTCGATGCCCCCGGCCACGGTGGCGCGGAGCCCGCCGGCGCGGCCCAGTTGCGCCGGGCCGCGGAGCCGGACGACCCGGACGAGGAGGGGCCGGGCGGCCTGCGCGGCGCCCGGTCGGAGCTGCGGCGGCAGGTGCGTCAGCGGCGTCGACTGCGAATGGGCGTGCTCGCGCTGGTCAGCTTGGTGCTGCTCGGCGCCGTGCCGATCTTCTTCGGCATCCGTACGCTCAGCCGCGACCCGGTCTTCGACACCCTGGACGGGCTGAACGTGCCCGGCTGGGCTGCCACGAAGACCGTCGACAACGTCAGTGGCAGCCGCTGGTGCGTGGAGGAATGTCGGCTGCGCGAGCGCACCGTCGAGTCGCAGCGGCCGGTCGAGGAGACGGCGCGGGCCTACGAACGCGCGCTGATCGAGGACGGCTGGCAGCCCTGGAAGGTGACCCGCTGTCCGGAGCAGCCGGCGAAGGGCGACTACACCTGCTGGCGCCGCGACGAGCTGACCCTCGACCTGTGGGTACGCGAGCCGACCTGCGTTCCGCCGCCGGTCGACGGGGAGCCCGCGCCGACGGTGCTGGCCACGCCTCCCGCAGCGCAGGAGTGCACCGGCTCGTTGGTGTCGGTGAAGGTCCGCAACGCCATCGACGACGAGCGGACCCGGCCACAGCCGAGCACCGACCCGTCACTCACCGGCGAGGATCCCTTCCCGACCCTGAGCGAGGATCCGCTCGGCGAGCCGACACCCTCACCGTCGTGAGCCGGGTTTCATCACTGACGGTAGGGTCTGGGGCTGGCAGGCCCGCCTGCCCCCGCTGACCCGTGTCGGGTCGCCGAACGACGGTGTGGGTATGGACGGTCGCGCGTTCCGGGGCGTCGGGCCCCGGAGAACTGGTCGAGGAGGACAGGCGTGAGTTTTGGAGAGGTCGCGGCGCTGATCGCGGCGATCGCGTTCGCGATGCTCGTGTTGATCCTGACGCTGCCCATCCTGCGGCTGCGGCACACCGTGGACGCAACCACCCGCATGATCAACGACCTCAACGACCGCACCGCGCCCCTGCTCGGTGACGTCAACACCACGGTGAAGAACGTCAACACCGCGCTGGAGCAGGTGCAGACCTCGCTGGACGGGGTCAACCTCCAGTTGGCCAAGGTGGACACCATGACCACCCACGCCCAGAACGTCACCGCGAACGTGGCGAACCTGGCGACCGTGGTCTCCGCCGCCGCCGCGAACCCGCTGGTGAAGGTGGCCGCGTTCGGCTACGGCGTACGCCGGGCCGCCGCCGCCCGCCGGCACGCCGAAACCGAGCGCGAGGTGCGCGACACCATCAAGCAGCAGCGCCGCGCCGCCAGGCGCGGCAACGGCTGAGCCGGCCGGCGACGGAGGGATGAGTTCATGAGGCGCCTGTTCTGGCTGGGTATCGGGCTGGCCGTCGGCGTGGTGGTGGTGCGCAAGGCGACCCACGCCGCTCAGGCGTACACGCCGGCCGGCATCGCCGGCGGCCTGTCGCAATCCGCTGGCGGTCTGGTGGAGTCGCTGCGTAGCTTCGTGGAGGACGTCCGGATCGGGATGGCCGAACGCGAGCAGGAGATCCACGAGGCGTTCGCCCGGGGCGAGGCGTTCGACGACCAGTTCGCCGAGCTGCGGGAGGACCCGCGCATCGGCGACCGAGAGATCTTTCCGGAGGAGCACCAGCGATGAAGACGGCGGAGATCAAGCGGCGGTATCTCGCCCACTTCGAGGCGAACGGCCATGCCGTGGTGCCGTCCGCTCCGCTGCCCGCCATCAGCGACCCGAACCTGCTGTTCGTCAACGCCGGCATGGTGCAGTTCGTCCCCTACTTCCTGGGGCAGCAGACCCCGCCCTACCCTCGGGCGGTCAGCGTGCAGAAGTGCATCCGCACCCCGGACATCGACGAGGTCGGCAAGACCAGCCGGCACGGCACGTTCTTCCAGATGAACGGCAACTTCTCCTTCGGCGACTACTTCAAGGCCGGGGCGATCCCGCTCGCCTGGGACCTGGTCACCAGGTCGGTCGCCGAGGGCGGCTTCGGGCTGGACCCGGAGCGGGTCTGGGCGACGGTCTACCTCGACGACGACGAGGCGGCCGAGATCTGGCGCTCCGTCGGCATGCCGGCCGAGCGGATCGTCCGCCGGGGCAAGAAGGACAACTTCTGGTCGATGGGCATTCCCGGCCCGGCCGGCCCTTGCTCGGAGCTGTACTACGACCGGGGCCCCGACTACGGTCGCGAGGGCGGCCCGGAGGTCGACGAGGACCGGTACCTGGAGTTCTGGAACCTCGTCTTCATGCAGTACGAGATCGCCGACGTCACCAGCAAGGAAGACTTCCGGATCGTCGGCGGGCTGCCGAAGAAGAACATCGACACCGGCATGGGCCTGGAGCGGATGGCGTCCATCCTCCAGGGCGTCGACAACCTGTACGAGATCGACGAGGTCCGGCCGATCCTGGCCCGTGCGGCCGAGCTGACCGGCAAGCGGTACGGGGCGCACTCCGGCCACGTGGCCGCGCAGTCGCACCCCGACGACGTGCGGCTGCGGGTGATCGCCGACCACGTGCGCACCGCGCTGATGCTGATCGGCGACGGGGTCACCCCGAGCAACGAGGGGCGCGGCTACGTGCTGCGCCGCATCATGCGCCGTGCCATCCGGGCGGTGCGGCTGCTGGGCTGGCAGGAGCGGGCGTTGCCCGAGCTGCTGCCGGTGGCGCGGGACTGCATGGCCCCGTCGTACCCCGAGCTGGCGACCGAGTTCGATCGGATCGCGCAGTACGCGTACGCCGAGGAGGACGCCTTCCTGGCGACGCTGCGCGCCGGCACGACGATCCTGGACACGGCGATCGCCGAGACCAAGTCGGCGGGGCGTCCGGCGCTGTCGGGCGACAAGGCGTTCCAGCTGCACGACACCTACGGCTTCCCGATCGACCTGACCCTGGAGATCGCGGCCGAGCAGGGCCTCGCGGTCGACGCCGACGGCTTCCGCCGGTTGATGGCCGACCAGCGGGCCCGGGCCAAGGCCGACGCGCGGGCGCGTAAGACCGGGCACACCGACCTGTCGGCGTACCGGTCGGTGCTGGACGCGGGCGGGCCGGTGGAGTTCACCGGGTACACCGAGCTGAACCGGGAGTCCCGGGTGCGTGCCGTGCTCTCCGGCGGCGACCAGGTCGGCGCGGCGGTCGAGGGCGACACGGTCGAGCTGGTGCTCGACACCACCCCGTTTTACGCGGAGGGCGGCGGTCAGCAGCCCGACCAGGGCCTGATCACCGTCGGCGGCGGCCAGGTCGAGGTCTTCGACGTGCAGCAGCCGGTGCCGGGCCTGATCGTGCACCGCGCCCGGGTGGTCCGGGGCGAGGTGCGCGCGGGCGAGAACGGGTACGCCGAGATCGACGTGACCCGGCGGCGGGCCATCTCCCGCTCGCACACGGCCACCCACCTGGTGCACCAGACGATGCGCAACTTCCTCGGCGAGTCGGCCACCCAGGCCGGTTCGCTGAACGCGCCGGGGCGGCTCCGGTTCGACTTCAACACCCCGACCGGGGTGGCGCCGAGCGTCTTGCACGACGTGGAGCAGCAGGTCAACGAGGTGCTCCTGGCCGACCTGGAGGTGCACGCCTTCATCACCACCCAGGAGGAGGCCCGCCGCATCGGCGCGATGGCGCTGTTCGGCGAGAAGTACGGCGAGCGGGTGCGGGTCGTCGAGGTCGGCGACTACGCCCGGGAGCTGTGCGGCGGTACCCACGTGGCCCGCTCGGCGCAGCTCGGCCTCGTCAAGATCCTCTCCGAGGCGTCGGTCGGTTCGGGCGTACGCCGCATCGAGGCCCTCGTCGGCATGGACGCCTTCGGCTTCCTGGCCCGCGAGCACCTGCTGGTCTCCCGGCTCGCCGAGCTGTTCCGGGTCCCCGGCGACCAGGTCGCCGACCGGGTGGAGCAGACCGTCACCCAGCTCCGCGACGCGGAGAAGGAGCTGGAGAAGCTGCGCGCCCAGCTCGTGCTCGGCGGCGCGGCGGCCCTCGCGGGGCAGGCGAAGGACGTCCGTGGGGTGGCGTACGTCGGCACCGAGGCGCCCGAGGGCGCGGCCGGCAACGACGTGCGGACCCTGGCCCAGGAGATCCGCGGCAAGATCGACCCGGCCCGGCCGGCCGTGGTGGCCGTGGCGGCCCGGTCGAACGGCAAGGCGTCCCTCGTGGTGGCCGTGAACGCGGCGGCCCGGGGCCGGGGCCTCGCGGCGAAGGACCTGGTCAAGGCCGCGTTCTCCGGCCGGGGCGGCGGCAGCGACGACCTGGCTCAGGGCGGTGGCCTGCCGGCGGACGAGGCGCCTAAGCTGCTGGCCACGGTCGAGCAGGCGATCGCCGAGGCGTGAGCGCACCGTACGTCGGGTCAGGGCGGACCGTCACGGTCCGCCCTGACCCGTTTCAGGGCAGGATGAACGGAACATGACCGAAACATTGCGCGGTGTCCGGCTGGGGGTCGACGTGGGGCAGGTGCGGGTCGGTGTGGCCCGCTCCGACCCGCACGGGGTGCTGGCCACCCCGCTGGTGACGCTTGCCCGGGACCTCACCGCGGCCGACGACGCCGTGCCGAGCGACATGGCCGAACTGGTCGCTCTGATCGCCGAGCACGAGTGCGTCGAGGTCGTCGTCGGCCTTCCGATCAACCTCGCCGGCCAGCACGGCCCGGCGGCGCGGAACGTCAGGGCGTATGCTGACCGGCTGGCTGACGTAATTGCGCCCGTTCCGGTAACGCTCACCGACGAGAGGATGTCGACGGTGGTGGCTTCTCGTAGGCTTGCCGAGGGTGGCGTCCGGGGAAAGCGCCGCCGCGCGGTGGTCGACCAGGCCGCTGCGGTCGAGATCCTGCAGAGCTGGCTGGACGCGCAGCGGAGGCGGACGCGATGATCGACGATCTGGAGCTCGGGTTCGACGAGCCGGAGCGGGGTGAGAAGGGCAAGCACCGGCGCAGCTCCATGCGCAAGCGCCGAGGCGAGTCCTCCGGGGGCCGAGGCAAGACCGCCCTCGCTCTGCTGATGGCCTTCGTCCTGCTTGGCGTGATCGGCGGCGGGGCCTTCTACGGCTTCGACCGGGTGCAGAGCTACTTCGTCACGCCCGATTACGACGGGGCCGGCACCGGCGAGGTCACGGTCGAGATCAAGCAGGGCGCGCTGATCGCCGACATGGCCGTCGCGCTCTACGACGCCGGGGTGGTCAAGAGCGCCAAGGCGTTCGTCGAGGCGGCCGAGGCCAACTCGCGCAGCAAGAACATCCAGCCCGGCACCTACAAGGTCCGCAAGCAGATGAGCGGCGAGCAGGCCCTGGTCATGCTGCTCGACCTGAAGAACAAGGTCACCAACCAGGTCACCATCCCCGAGGGGCGTACGGCCAAGGGCGTCTACAAGCTGCTGTCGGAGAAGACCAAGATCCCGGTCAAGGAGTTCGAGGCCGCCGCGAAGGACCCGGAAGCACTCGGCGTGCCGGACTGGTGGTTCAAGCGCACCGACGGCAAGCCGGTCAAGAAGTCGATCGAGGGCTTCCTCTATCCGGACACGTACGAGATCCCGCCGAAGGCCACCGCCGAGATCCTGCTGACGATGATGGTGGAGAACTTCCTCACCGTCACCGGCGAGATGAAGTTCGCCGACCGGGTGCAGGAGGAACGGGGCGGCATCAGCCCGTACGAGGCGCTGATCGTCGCGTCCCTCGCCCAGGCCGAGGCGGGCAACAAGGACGACCTCGGCAAGGTCGCCCGGGTGGCCTACAACCGCGTGTACGGCGAGTTCCCGTGCAACTGCCTGGAGATGGACGTCACGGTCAACTACTACTTCGAGTCGATCGGCCAGGAGGGCAAGAAGTCGAAGGACATGACCCCGGCCGAGCTGGACAACCCGAAGAACCCGTACAACCGCAAGCTGAAGGGGATGATCCCCACCCCGATCAACAACCCGGGCAAGCAGGCTCTGGAGGGGGCGATGGACCCGCCCATCGGCAAGTGGCTCTACTTCGTGGCGATCGACAAAGAGGGGCACTCCGCCTTCGCCGAGACGTACGAGGGGCACCAGCGCAACGAGGCGAGGGCCCGGGAGGCCGGGATCATCTGATGACGACGCCACGGCGGGCGGCGGTGGTCGGCAAGCCGATCAGTCACTCACTCTCCCCCGTGATTCACAACGCCGGCTACGCCGCCGCCGGCCTCGCCGGGTGGTCGTACACGACGATCGAGTGTGCGGAGGCGGAGCTGGCGGCGATGGTCGGCGGCCTCGGCCCCGAGTGGGCCGGGTTGTCGGTGACCATGCCGTGCAAGGAGGCCACCCTCGCGCTCGCGGCCGAGGTGTCGCCCGTCGCCGCTGCGATGGGCGCGGCGAACACGCTGGTGCACCGCGCCGACGGCTCCTGGTACGCGGACAACACCGACGCCGCCGGCATGATCGAGCTGCTCGGCGCGGCCGACGTGCCGCCAGGGGCCCGGTTCACCGTGCTCGGCGCGGGCGGCACCGCGCGGGCCGCCCTGGCCGCCGCCGCCCGTCTCGGCTCGGGCACGGTGACCGTGGTGGCCCGCCGCGCGTCGGCCATCGACGAGCTGCGCCCGGCCGCCGACGCGCTCGGCCTGCGGCTGGCCGGCGCGGACTGGGCCGGCGCGGCCGGTCACACCGACGCCGACGTGGTCGTCGCCGCCGTCCCGAAGGGCGTCGCCGACTCCCTCGCGGTGCAGGCCCGATGGCGGCCCGGCGCGGTCTACTTCGACGCGCTGTACGACCCCTGGCCCACCCCCCTTGCCGCCTCGGCGGAGGCGGCCGGCTGCCGGGTGGTCTCCGGGCTGGACCTGTTGGTCGCCCAGGCGGTCGGCCAGTTCGAGCACTTCACCGGCGTCCGCGCCCCGGTCGCGGCGATGGCCGCCGCGCTGTCGGTCGAGGTCGGCATCGAGATCCGCCCGGTCCGGTAGCAGTCCCGCCTGCCCCGCCCGGCGCGGCCTAGCTCGACGCGGCCGGTTGGCGCCGCGATGTCGGCCCTATGGCGATATCCGTCGGCGGGGACACCGCCATGTCGCCGCCATGCCACCCGCCTTTGGATCCGCGCCCGCCCAACGGATCCGCGGCCCGTCCGGTGTCCATCCGTGGGCCGGCCGGTGTCAGCGGTGGCGACACCAGGCGTTTCTGGACGGTCCCTAGCGTCCGGGGCATGTTGACATTCCGCCGACGTCCGCGCTGGTCCGTGGCCGTCCTCGCGGCGCTCGCCACGACCGCCGGCCTGCTCGCCGCCGTTCCCGTTTCCGCCCCCGCCGCCGCGAAGCCCGGTGACGTCGTCGTCGCCGAGGATTTCTCCGCCGGTACGCTGCCCGCCGGCTGGCGGGCCGTCGACGGCGAGTGGACGGTGCGCGACGGCCGGCTGCGCGGCACCGCCACCAGCGGTACCCGGAAGATCACCTTCGGCCGGAACCTCACCCACTTCCGGTTCACCGCGACCGTCCGCTTCGAGTCGGTCGCCGAACCGACCCGGTGGACGGCGCTCGGCCTGGACGTGCCCGCCGACGCGCGTACCCCGTGGTGGATCGCCACCATGCGCAGCGGCACCACCGCCGCCAACGGCCTGGAGTTCGCCCAGCTCACCACCGCCAACGCCTGGAACGTCACCAACACCGGCTCCGCGCCGTACGCCGCCGGCACCGGGCGGGACATGTTGGTCGCCGTGGAGGTGCACGGCAACCAGGCCCGCTGGTTCCTCGACGGCCGCCAGCTGCTGCGCACCAGCAGCCTCACCCGGTCCACCGACGGCGGGCAGGCCCTGATCGTCAACGGCGGCAGCGTCTCCTTCGACGACGTGCTGGTCACCGAGCTGCCGCCGAACGGCTACCTGCGTCCGGCCGGCGCCCCGCTGACCATCGTCGCCCACCGGGGCGCGTCCGCCGCCGCCCCGGAGAACACCCTCGTGGCGCAGGAGATCGCCCGCCGCTCCGGGGCCGACTTCGTCGAGAACGACGTCCAGCCCAGCCGCGACGGGGTGCCGTTCGTGCTGCACGACTCCACCGTCGACCGCACCACCGACGGCTCGGGCACTATCCGCACGCTCACCGCCGCCCAGCTCAAGACCCTCGACGCCGGCTCCTGGTTCGCCCCGCAGTACGCCGGGGCCCGGCTGCCGACCCTCGCCGAGCAGCTCGCCGACCTGCGTAACCGGGGCGGCAACCTGCTGCTGGAGATCAAGGGCGCGCACACCCGCGACGAGGTGGCCCGCATCGTCGAGGTGATCCGCGCCGAGCAGATGACCGGCCGGGTCTTCGTGCAGAGCTTCGAGGTCGACACCCTGCGCCACACCCGGCAACTCGCCCCCGAGCTGCCGACCGGCCTGCTGCGCGGCAGCCTGGACGCCGACCCGGTCGCCGTGGCCCGGGAGCTGGGCGTGACCGCGTACAACCCGACGGGTGCGGCGCTGCTGGCCCGACCGGCCGTGGTCGCCGACCTGCACGCCGCCGGCGTCGCGGTGATGGCCTGGACGGTCGACTCGCCGGTCCAGTGGCAGCAGCTTGAGCGGATCGGCACCGACGGGATCATCACGAACCGGCCGGCGGAACTGGCCGGCTGGAACGCCGCCGGTCAGCTCGGCGCGGCCGGGCCCACCGTGTCGATCGCCGCCCCGGCCGACGGCGTCGAGCTGGACCGGGCGCAGCGGCCAGTGCTCACCGTGCCGGCCACCGACGCCGACACCGTGACCGTCACCCTCGACGGCGCGGCGGTGCCGGTGGGCGAGCCGCTCGACCTGACCGGGCTGGCGGCCGGCGCGCACCGGCTGCGCGCGGAGGTGACCGGGCCGAAGGGCACGGCCACCGCCGAGGCCACCTTCACCGTCGCGGTGACCCCGGCCGGCCTCGGGCACCTGGTGCTCACCTCCGGCGCGAAGGACCCGGCACTCACGGTGCTCACCGACCACCTGGTCAAAGGCCGGTACGCGGAGCTGGCCCGGTACGCCGAGCGGCACGCCGGCCGGTTCCTGCCCGAGGCGAAGGCGCGCGTGATCGCCGCCGACGCGCGCACCCTCGCCAACCGCTGACGGATCGCGGTGCGGGCCGTCACCGGCGGCCCGCACCGCCCCGCCCGGGACGGTGCGGACGATGTCGCCCCTCGACTCAGCTCCCTACGGCTCAGTTCTGTTGGGTAGCGGGTCTGCCATCGGCCCACAACGACTCGAAGTGCTCGACATATCGGTCGAAAGCTCCCCCGTCCTGCCATCGTCGCAGGTGCAGCGTCACGGAGTCCTGCCCGAGCCCCGCCCCGATGTGCGTGGCGACTACGGCCTCCTTGTCGAAGACCCACACGGACATGGCGAGATGACGGGCAGAGAAGCGGACCGGTATCACGGTGCCGACCTTGCTGAGCTCTGCGCGCGTCATCGCGATGCGGGTCGCCAGGGTGAGCGGAGTCGCTTCGATCCTCTCCCGCTCGGCCGTGACCGGACTATCCGGATCTCCGAGCAGGAATCGCAGGTCGGCCCCGGCGCTGCCCTTGGCTTCGAGCGTGGCGGAGATGCCGGGCACCTCCAGCCAGAGGAAGTAGCTGGTGTATCCACCGAACCAGAGCCGAGAACTGGCCTGCCCGATCGCCTCACGAAAGACCGATCGCGGAAGGTCGGCGCGGCGAGGATAGATGCCGACCAGCTCGCGATCGCTTCCAACCTTCACGGCACGTCGGATCATCTCAGGCCATAGCACCCTCACATTCTCGCCCAACGCCTCGGCCGCTCGCACTCTGGAACGAGGGTGAGGGACGCGCCCTCGGCTGACCCACCTTTCGACGGTCTTCACGTCCACATCGCACCTTTCGGCGAGATCAGCGAAGGAAAGACCGGCCGTGCCGCCGGAGCGGGACAGATGATCGGGCCGGCCGGCGCACCCGCAATGAGTTGCCAATCGGGCGGCGGATGGCCGAGCTGCGGGCCCGGCGGGGCATGAGTCAGCAGGACCCTCGCCCAGGCCCTGCGCGCCCTGCGCCGGGGACGCCTCGCGAAGGCTGCCGCGCTCAGCGCCGTACATCAGCTCGACCTGACGCCGTCGCGCGCCTTGCTGCCCGACGAACCTGGACTGGCCGGGACCCTGCTTATCGAAGCCGCCCTCGCCGCCGCCACCTACGGCGACGCCGTCACCGCCCACGATCTCGCCGAACGCGCCGCCCGCCTCGCCGCCGCCCACGACAACCCGCACCACGACGGCACCGCCTTCGGCCCCACCGCCGTCACGCTCGCCCGCGCCCTGGTCGCCACCCACCTCGGCGACCACCACCAGGCCGTCACCGTCCACCGATACGCCACCGGCGACGACGGCTGGCACCGGCTCCCCGCCGAGCACCGCGCCGCCCACCTCATCGACATCACCCGCGCCTATCTCGACCTGGGCGACCCGGGAGCTGCCGGCCGCGCCCTGGTCACCGCCGACCACATCGCGCGCGCCGAAACCCGCACCCGCCCCGCCGCCAGAGCCGCCCTCACCGCCATCC